>NZ_JAIWPS010000004.1:0-253657 GCF_021191595.1 Alterluteimonas muca | reverse complement strand
CCCGTCGCGCGCACCGGGGGGTGTGCTCCCCCGGCCGGAGTCCGCGTCCAGCTACCACGGCCGGCCGCCGGCCATCCATGGCCGGCTGGGAGCACACCCCCCGGTGCACGCGACGGGCCTGGGCATCCGCCGGCTCCGGCACGGAAATCAACAGCGGTTGTGCCGGCGTTGCCTGCTGACATACCCGCGTCGTGCGTTCGGCAGTTCCGGCATGAGGTCGGCAGGCGCGATACGGCCTCAACGCCGGCAGCGGCGCCATGGCGGCAGCGACGGTAAAGGCGGCAGGCCGGAAGCCCCCGGCACGACGGTCTGACGTTCTTCGCCGTTGATCTCTTCCGGAAACGCGACGACGGTTCGGGGCCCGCCGCGGACGCAGGGGGATGTCCAGAGCCGGCCACGGATGGCCGGCGGCCGGATGTGGGAGCAGGACGCGGAGATATCCGGCTGGGCATCCCCCTGCGTCCGTGGTGGGCCAGCCGCCTGCGCTTCCAACGAGCGCCTTTCCCGTCGGGGAGAAGCCTTCCTGGATCGTTGGCCAGTGCCGCGACACAAAAGAAACGCCCGGCATTTGCCGGGCGTTTCCTGTCTGCAGCTAGCGCGCGTGGCCTCAGGCCGCGACGGTCTCCGCGGTCTCGCGGTACTCCTCGATCTGGTCGAAGTTCATGTAGCGGTAGATTTCCGCGCCGTTGTCGTTCACCACGCCGATATCGGCCATGTACTCCTCGCGGGTCGGGATGCGACCCAGGCGCGAGCAGATCGCCGCCAGTTCCGCCGAACCAAGAAACACGTTGGTGTTGCGGCCCAGGCGGTTCGGGAAGTTGCGGGTGGAGGTGGAGAACACGGTCGCGCCCTCGCGCACCTGGGCCTGGTTGCCCATGCACAGCGAGCAGCCCGGCATCTCCATGCGCGCACCGGCGCTGCCGAAGGTGCCGTAGACGCCTTCCTTGGTCAGCTCGGACGCGTCCATCTTGGTCGGCGGCGCGACCCACAGCCGGGTCGGGATGTCGCGCTTGCCTTCCAGCAGCTTGGCTGCGGCACGGAAGTGGCCGATGTTGGTCATGCACGAACCGATGAATACTTCGTCGATCTTCGTCCCTGCAACGTCGGACAGCGACTTCACGTCGTCCGGATCGTTCGGGCAGGCCAGCAGCGGCTCGTGCACCTCGGCCAGGTCGATCTCGATCACCGCCGCGTACTCGGCATCGGCATCCGGCTCCAGCAGCTGCGGGTCGGCCAGCCACTCTTCCATCTTGGCGATGCGGCGCGCCAGCGAGCGGGCGTCGGCGTAGCCTTCGGCGATCATCCACTTCAGCAGGGTGATGTTGCTGGCGAGGTATTCGATGATCGGCTCCTTGTCCAGGCGCACGGTGCAGCCGGCGGCGGAGCGCTCGGCCGAGGCGTCGGACAGCTCGAACGCCTGCTCCACCTTCAGCTGCGGCAGGCCTTCGATCTCCAGGATGCGGCCGGAGAAGATGTTCTTCTTGCCGGCCTTGGCCACGGTCAGCAGGCCCTGCTTGATCGCGTAGTACGGGATCGCGTTGACGAGGTCACGCAGGGTCACGCCCGGCTGCATCTCACCCTTGAAGCGCACCAGCACCGACTCCGGCATGTCCAGCGGCATGACGCCGGTGGCTGCGGCGAACGCGACCAGGCCGGAGCCCGCCGGGAACGAGATGCCCACCGGGAAGCGGGTGTGCGAGTCGCCGCCGGTACCGACGGTGTCGGGCAACAGCATGCGGTTGAGCCAGCTGTGGATCACGCCGTCGCCCGGGCGCAGCGAGATGCCGCCGCGGGTGGAGATGAACTCCGGCAGGGTGTGGTGGGTCCTGACGTCCACCGGCTTCGGGTAGGCCGCGGTATGGCAGAACGACTGCATCACCAGATCGGCCGAGAAGCCCAGGCAGGCCAGGTCCTTCAGCTCGTCACGGGTCATCGGGCCGGTGGTGTCCTGGGAGCCGACCGAGGTCATCTTCGGCTCGCAATAGGTGCCCGGGCGCATGCCTTGGCCTTCCGGCAGGCCGCAGGCTCGGCCGACCATCTTCTGCGCCAGCGAGAAACCGCGACCGGTGTCGGCCGGCTGCACCGGCAGGCGGAACAGCGTGGTGGCCGGCAGGCCCAGCGATTCGCGTGCCTTGGCGGTCAGGCCACGGCCGATGATCAGCGGGATGCGGCCACCGGCACGCACCTCGTCGAACAGCACGTCGGACTTGACCTGGAACTCCGCGATCACCTCGCCGTTCTTCAGCGCCCTGCCCTCGTACGGACGCAGCTCGACCACGTCGCCGTGGTTCATCTGCGACACGTCCAGCTCGATCGGCAGCGCACCGGCGTCTTCCATGGTGTTGTAGAAGATCGGCGCGATCTTGCCGCCCAGGCACACGCCGCCGGCGCGCTTGTTCGGGATGTAGGGGATGTCGTCGCCGGTCCACCACAGCACCGAGTTGGTGGCGGACTTGCGCGAAGAGCCGGTACCGACCACGTCACCAACGTAGGCGACCAGGTGGCCCCCGCTTCCACCGGTACCGTTCTTGAGCGAGAGGATTTCCTGGATCGGACCGCGCTTGCCGTCTTCCTCCGGCACGAACGGCGCGTCGGCGCGCCTGTTCTTCAGCATGGCCAGGGCGTGCATCGGAATGTCCGGACGCGTGGTGGCATCCGGCGCAGGCGACAGGTCGTCGGTATTGGTCTCGCCCGGCACCTTGAACACGGTGATGGTCAGCGACTGCGGCACTTCCGGACGGCCGGTGAACCATTCCGCGTCGGCCCAGCTCTGCAGCACGGCTTTCGCATTGGCATTGCCGGCGCGGGCCTTCTCTTCGACGTCATGGAAGGCATCGAACACCAGCAGGGTGTTCTTCAGCGCGCCGGCGGCGATGGTGCCGACCACGGCGTCGTCCAGCAGTTCCACCAGCGGCGCCACGTTGTAGCCACCCAGCATCGTGCCCAGCAGTTCCGTCGCACGCTCGCGGCCGATCAGCGGACTGGTCTCGGTGCCGAACGCCAGTGCGGCGAGGTACGAGGCCTTGACCTTGGCGGCGTCATCCACGCCGGCCGGCACGCGGTGGGCAAGGAGCTCGAGCAGGAACTGCTCCTCACCCGCCGGCGGGTTCTTCAGCAGTTCGATGACCTCGGCGGTCTGCTGTGCGGTCAGCGGCAGCGGCGGGATGCCGAGCGCGGCGCGTTCGGCCACGTGGTGGCGATAGGCTTGCAACATCTTGCGGGGACTCCGGTGGTGCGTGGACAGATGGATGGCGGGCGCGGCAGCGGCCGCGGTCACTCGACCGCGGGCACGATCAGCTTCAGGCCCTTGAAGTAGTCGCGGTAGAACTGGTTGTCGCGGGTGATCAGCCCATCGCATTGCAGCAGCGCGTGCGCGCCGATCATGAAATCCGACACCGCGCGTCCGGGCCCGCCGCCGCGCTGGCGATGGCGGCGCTGCATCTCGCCCGCCCGCAATGCGGACTTGGCCTCGATCGCACTGAAGCGCACGCCCATCTCCTCGAGCACGGCCACCGCCTCGGCGCCGTCCTTGAGGGCGCTGCACACCTCCGCCAGCACCACTTCGCAGACCACCACCGGCCCGACGCTCAGGCAGCGGCGCAGGCTTGCCTCGGCGGCATCGGCGAGCGGCCCGTCGGCCAGCAGGTCGACAAGCACGGAGGAATCGATGGCGATCATCCGGCGTCGCTGTCCGGCGTGGAGGCCGTGCCGCGACCGCGCAGGGCCTGCACCGCTTCCTCGGTGCTGCCGAACCCGTCGAGGCGGAAACGGCCGCGCGCGCGGGACACGGCGTCATCCACGCTCTTGCGCAGGATGATGCGCCCGCCTTCGAGCTCGACCTTGAGGATGGTGCCCTTGGTCAGCCCCAGGGCGTCACGGACGGCCTTCGGCAGGGTGATCTGGCCGCGCTCGGCAACGGTGGCTTCCATGGAGACTCCCGCCCGACCGGGCCCGGCTGAGGTACGCGGGCATTATACATACCTTGCAATACATACTTCGGCCCGCATACTGAATACCTGCCGCTGACACGCCGGTCCCTACACTGGCCGGACTGCCAGCCCGCCACGCCATCCGCACAGGAGCCCAGCCATGGCCGATTCCTTCTCCACCCGTGACCAGCTCGAGGTCAACGGCAAGACCTACGCCTACGCCAGCCTGCCGAAGCTGGGCGAGCGGTTCGACATCGCCACCCTGCCCTATTCGATGAAGATCCTGCTGGAGAACCTGCTCCGGCACGAGGATGGCGTGTCGGTCACTCCGGAGCACATCGAGGCCGTGGCGCGCTGGAATCCGGCTGCCGAGCCCGACATCGAGATCGCCTTCATGCCCGCGCGCGTGGTGCTGCAGGATTTCACCGGCGTGCCCTGCGTGGTCGACCTCGCGGCGATGCGCGATGCGGTCAAGCGCCTCGGCGGGCGCCCGGAGCAGATCAACCCGCAGATCCCGTCGGAACTGGTGATCGACCATTCGGTGCAGGTGGACGTGTTCGGCCGGCCCGACGCGCTGGATCTCAACGGCAAGATCGAATTCGAGCGCAACAAGGAGCGCTACGCGTTCCTGCGCTGGGGCCAGAAGGCCTTCGAGAACTTCAAGGTGGTGCCGCCCAATACCGGCATCGTGCACCAGGTCAATCTGGAGAACCTCGCGCGCGTGGTGATGGAACGCGACGTCGAGGGCACGCTGTGGGCGTTCCCGGACACGGTGTTCGGCACCGACTCGCACACCACGATGATCAACGGCATCGGCGTGCTCGGCTGGGGCGTGGGCGGCATCGAGGCCGAGGCCGCGATGCTCGGCCAGCCGTCGTCGATGCTCATTCCGCAGGTGGTCGGCTTCGAACTCACCGGCCGCCTGCCGGAGGGCGCCACCGCCACCGACCTGGTGCTGACCGTCACCGAGATGCTGCGCAAGTACGGCGTGGTCGGGAAGTTCGTGGAGTTCTACGGCAGCGGCCTGCAGCACCTGCCGCTGGCCGACCGCGCCACCATCGGCAACATGGCCCCCGAATACGGCGCCACCTGCGGCATCTTCCCGATCGATGGCGAGTCGCTCACCTATATGCGCCTGTCGGGCCGCAGCGAGGAGCACATCGCCCTGGTCGAGGCCTATGCGCGCGCGCAGGGCCTGTGGCACGACGCCGACACCCCGCCGGCACGCTACAGCGCCACCCTGCACCTGGACATGGCCGAGGTGAAGCCGTCGCTTGCCGGCCCGAAGCGCCCGCAGGACCGTGTGCTGCTGGAAAACGTCAAGGCCAACTTCAACGAGAACGTGGGCCCGCTGGTCGCGCGGCGCAACGGTGGCCACGACCCGCAGGTCAACCGCTTCGAGAAGGACGGTGGCGACCAGGTGCAGGCCGCACGGCTCGCCGCGAAGCCGGTCTCGAAGATCAGCATCGACAACGGCGAACACGAGCTCACCGACGGCTCGGTGGTCATCGCCGCGATCACCTCGTGCACCAACACCTCCAACCCCGCGGTGATGCTGGGCGCCGGCCTGCTGGCGCGCAACGCGGTGGCCAAGGGACTGAAGGCCGCGCCGTGGGTGAAGACTTCGCTCGGGCCGGGTTCGCGCGTGGTGACCGACTACCTGGAAAAAGCCGGCCTGACTTCGGACCTCGAAAAGCTCGGCTTCTACGTGGTCGGCTATGGCTGCACCACCTGCATCGGCAACTCCGGCCCGCTGCCGCAGGCGGTGTCGCAGGGCATCGCCGAGAACGACCTGGCCGTGGCCTCGGTGCTGTCGGGCAACCGCAACTTCGAAGGCCGGATCCACGCCGAGGTGAAGATGAACTACCTCGCCTCGCCGCCGCTGGTGGTCGCCTATGCGATTGCCGGCACCGTGGACATCGACCTGACCAGCGAGCCGCTGGGCAAGGATGCGGACGGCAACGACGTCTACCTGCGCGACATCTGGCCGAGCAACAAGGAGATCGGCGACACGATCGCCGCCACCATCGGCCCGGAGATGTTCAAGCAGAACTACGCCGATGTGTTCAAGGGCGACAGCCGCTGGAACACCATCGAATCGGCGGACGGCGAGATCTACGACTGGGACGGCGGCTCCACCTACATCAAGAACCCCCCGTACTTCGACGGCATGACCATGGACGTGGGCGACATCGCCGACGTCCGCGGCGCGCGGATCATGGGCCTGTTCGGTGATTCCATCACCACCGACCACATCTCGCCGGCCGGCAGCATCAAGCAGGATTCGCCGGCGGGGCGCTTCCTGCAGGAACGCGGCGTACAGCCCACGGACTTCAACAGCTACGGCAGCCGTCGCGGCAACGACGACGTCATGGTGCGCGGCACCTTCGCCAACATCCGCATCAAGAACCTGATGTTCGGCGGCGAGGAAGGCGGCAACACGCTGTACTTCCCGCACGATGGCGGCGAGCCACAGAAGATGGCGATCTACGATGCGGCCATGCAGTACAAGGCGGAGGGCACGCCGCTGGTGGTGTTCGCCGGCGAGGAGTACGGCACCGGCTCATCGCGCGACTGGGCGGCCAAGGGCACCAACCTTCTCGGCGTCAAGGCGGTCATCGCGCGCAGCTTCGAGCGCATCCACCGGTCCAACCTCGTCGGCATGGGCGTGCTGCCGCTGCAGTTCCGCAAGGACGAGAGCGCGCAGACGCACGGCCTGGATGGCTCCGAGACGATCGACATCACCGGACTGGACGACGGCCGCGCCAGGACCGCGACCGTCACCGCCACCCGCAAGGACGGCAGCCAGGTGAGCTTCGAGGTACACGTGCTTCTGCTGACACCGAAGGAAGTGGAATACTTCCGCCATGGCGGCCTGTTGCACTACGTCCTCCGCCAGCTCGCGGCGCGTTCCTGAGCGACGCAGGTCAGGGTCGGGCGGAAGCCCGGCCCTCGCGGGACGCGAGGGCGTTCGGCCGGGCGCGAGGCAATGCCTCGCAAGCGCCCGCCCTCACCCACCACGGCGGCCTGTTGCACTACGTCCTTCGCCAGCTCGCGGCGCGTTCCTGAGCGACGCAGGTCAGGGTCGGGCGGAAGCCCGGCCCTCGGCACGTCCCTTCTCCCGTCCACGGGAGAAGGTGCCCGCAGGGCGGATGAGGGCGCTATCCGCTGCACCCGCCCTACCGATCAACGCAGCTTCGGCGTCCACTCGATGCTGGTCATGCGCCACTCGCCGTCGTGCAACCGCCAGCCAGTGCGCACGTCATGGACCTGGCCACTCTCCGGCAGGAACCGGCTGTTGCCACCACTGACCGCGACAGTGAACGATACCTGCGCACGCGCGTCCTGCAGGTCGATCGACAGCGGCCCGAGGACCAGCCCGATGCGGGCGTGCTGCAGGAAATACAGCGCCGCGGTGCGTCGGGCGCCGTCGCGGTCCATGCTACCGGGGCCGATGAAGTCGTCATCGAGATGCCGGACCAGCGCGCCCGCATCACGCGCGTCGATTGCAGCTTCCATCGCCGCCACCGCCTCGCGCAGCGCCGCTTCCGGTGGCGGACGCGAGCAGGCCGACAGCACCAACAGACCGCTCAGTACAAGCCCGATCGACCGCAGGGCGTTCGTCGTTGTGCGCCGCAACGCGAATGTCATCGAGTCACACCTCCGGATGTCGCGTCGCAGGATATCCGCAGTCGCGGGGCATCACACCGCCTTGCCGGGGTACAGTGCCTGTGCTGAAATCGAGCGGACAAGAAGTAAACACGCGGGCAGCAGCTGCGGCCGTCTGACCCGCCCGATCGGAACAGGGAGAGGAACGCATGACCCACGACCGGCCTTGGCTGGCGCAATACCCCGCCGGTGTGCCAGCGGAAATCGACGTTGACGAATTCAGGTCGGTTCCCGCCGTCCTCGAAGGGGCCATGGCGAACTTCCGCGACCGCCCCGCCTTCTCGAACATGGGCAAGGTGATGACCTATGCCGAGATCGACGAGGCCAGCCGCCACTTCGCGGCCTACCTGCTCGGCGAACTGCAGCTCAAGCGCGGCGATCGCGTCGCGATCATGATGCCCAACTGCCTGCAGTACCCGATCGCCACGTTCGGCGTGCTGCGCGCAGGGCTGATGGTCGTCAACGTCAACCCGATGTACACCGTGCGCGAGCTCAAGCACCAGATGGTCGACTCCGGCGCGGTCGCCATCCTCGTGCTCGACAACTTCGGCGACACGGTGCAGAAGTCGCTGGCGGGCACCTCGATCCGCCACGTGCTCACCACCGGTCTCGGAGACCTGCTTGGAGCCAAGGGCGCGATCGTCAATTTCGTGCTCCGCCACGTCAAGAAGATGGTGCCGGACTACAACATCCAGGGTGCAGTGCGTTTCCGCGAGGCTCTGAAGCTGGGCCGTCGCCACACATTGCCCGCGGTGCAGATCGATCCGACCGACATCGCCTTCCTGCAGTACACCGGCGGCACCACCGGGGTGGCCAAGGGCGCGATGCTCACCCACCGCAACATGGTGGCGAACATGCAGCAGGCCTCGGCGTGGATCGACGCGCTGGCCACCCCCGGCAAGGAAGTCATCGTAACGGCGCTGCCGCTGTACCACATCTTCGCGCTGACGGCGAACGGGCTCGTCTTCATGAAGTACGGTGCCAAGAACATCCTGATCACCAACCCGCGCGACATGCCCGGCTTCGTCAAGGAGCTCAAGCGCGAACCGTTCACCGCGATCACCGGCGTCAACACCCTGTTCAACGGCCTGCTCAACACCCCGGGCTTCGACGAGGTCGACTTCTCCCACCTGCGGCTCACGCTCGGCGGCGGCATGGCGGTGCAGCGCTCGGTCGCCGAACGCTGGAAGAAGACCACCGGCGTCACCCTGGTGGAAGCCTACGGCCTGACCGAAACCGCACCGGCGGCGTGCATCAACCCGATGGACCTCAAGGACTACAACGGCTCCATCGGCCTGCCCATCCCCTCCACCGACGCCTGCGTCAAGGGCGAGGACGGGGCGATGCTTCCGGCGGGCGAAGTCGGCGAGCTGTGCATCCGCGGCCCGCAGGTCATGGCGGGCTACTGGCAACGGCCGGACGAAACCGCGAAGACCATCGACGCCGAGGGCTGGCTGCATACGGGCGACATGGCGAAGATGGACGAGAACGGCTTCTTCTATATTGTCGACCGCAAGAAGGACATGATCCTGGTGTCCGGCTTCAACGTGTATCCCAACGAGGTCGAGGACGTCATCGCGATGATGCCCGGCGTGCTCGAGGTGGCCGCCGTGGGCGTGCCGGACGAGCGCTCCGGTGAGGTGGTCAAGGTGTTCGTGGTCAGGAAGGATCAGTCGCTGACCGCCGACCAGATCAAGGCGCACGCGCGCGAACACCTCACCGGCTACAAGCAGCCTCGCCAGGTGGAGTTCCGCACGGAACTGCCCAAGACCAACGTCGGCAAGATCCTGCGCCGCGAACTCAAGGAGGAGCAGCCGGCAGCGCCCGCCGCCTGACGTTTTCCCTGCGGCACGCAACACGAAGCGCCCGTCGATGACGGGCGCTTTCTTTTTGGCTGCGCGCGACTGCAACGCGCATGCGACCGCGCGCGCGTGCTTGCAGTCAGCCGCCTTTGGGAGCATAGAAGGGCCGATCGGCGCCATTCATTTCACACCGGCTTTACGGTGGCATCCGATTCGCCCAGCCCGTCCTTCCATGCCCAAAGGAACACACCAATGAACAATATCGAATCCCTGCAGCCCGCCAGCCGCTTCAACATGCTGCGCGTGGCCGAGGATGCCGACCGCGGCGTCCACTGGTTCTACATGCACAACCAGGGCACCACCGGCCGGGCCTGCTTCAGGCCCGGCCTGGTTTCGGAGATCCTCAGTCACCAGCAGGTCCTCGGGGACCGCCTGCGTCGCAGCAGCGCCACCGACGGCATCGCCCATATCGTGCTGGCCTCCGACTCGGACGCCTTCAACCTCGGCGGCGATCTCGAACTGTTCTGCCGCGCCATCCGCGCCGGCGACCGCGCCACGCTGCTGTCCTATGCGCGCCAGTGCGTGCTCGGCGTGCACGCATTCCATGACGGCCTGGGCGCCGGCGCGCACAGCATCGCGCTTGTGCAGGGCGATGCCCTGGGCGGCGGCTTCGAGGCCGCACTGAGCTGCCACACCATCGTCGCCGAGGAGGGCGCGATGATGGGCCTGCCCGAGGTGCTGTTCGACCTGTTCCCCGGCATGGGCGCGTACTCCTTCCTGTGCAAGCGCATCGCGCCGCACCAGGCCGAGAAGCTGATGCTCGACGGCAATGTCTACCCCGCCGAGCAGCTGTACCGGATGGGCCTGGTCGACGTGCTTGCGCCCCGCGGCGAAGGTGTGCGGGCCGTGGAAGAGGTCATCCGCAACAACCGGCGCATCCCGCACGCACGCGCGGCGATGCACAGGGTGCGCGCGATGCACCAGCCGGTGACGGTCGAGGAGCTGATGACCATCACCGAGGTCTGGGTGGACACCGCGCTGCGGCTCGGCGAGAAGTCACTGCGCACCATGGAACGGCTGGTGCGCGCACAGTACCGCCGCCACGGGGACAACGACGTCGCTACCGCCTGATGGCGGCGGCTCAGGGGGTGTTGCTGTCCCCCTCGCGGGGCGCGGCCATACGGCCGCGTGCCGCGAGCGCCGACCTGCCCTGCTCCAGCGCGGCTTCCAGACGGGTCAATCGCTGGCGCCATTCCGGCGCCATCTGCCAGTCCGCCAGGCGCATGACATCACCGCTCAGCGCGGCAACGCGGACCATGCCCACGTTGCTGGCCACGCCCTTGAGCGCATGGGCGTGGTCGCGCAGCTGGTCCCAGGCGCCGGCCTCCCCGGCGTCGCGGAACTGCTCCAGCGCGCGCTCGGCATCGGCCACGCACTGGCCGATGAACTTGGTTTCGAATGCCTGGCCCATGCCCAGCGCGGCGATCTCGTCGAGCACGCTGGTGTCGAGCACGTCGCCCGGCGCCACCGGCGACTGGCGCGCTGTGGCCGAAGTATCCACCGGCGTCTGTTCGCCGCTGGCGATCGCGGCCAGTGCGTCCAGCAGCCGCGACGCCACCACCGGCTTCGCGAGGAACGCGCGCGCGCCGGCCTCGGTGCACGCACGGATCGATTCGGGGGTGACATCCGCGCTGAGGATGATCACCGGCGTGCGCGTACCGCCGGCCTGCATCACCCGCAGCTGCCGCAACATGTCCAGGCCCGTCACCTCGGGCATGTGCAGGTCGACGATGACGACGTCGTAGTCCGCGACCTCCAGCGCCGACAGTGCCTGCTCGCCGTCCTCGACCTCGACCACCCGATGGCCCGCCTTGCGCAGCAGGCTCTGCAGCACCAGGCGGTTCGCGGCGTGGTCGTCGGCGATCAGGATCCGCATCGATGCCACGCGCGCGCGATGACGCAGGAACGGATCGCTGAAGGCGATCACGTTCTCCACGTCGGGCGCTGGCGGCCTCTGTCCGGGCATCGGGTCGGCCACCGCCTGCGGCGGCTCGAACGGCAGTTCCACCCAGAAGCGGCTACCCACGCCCTCGCGGCTTTCGAAACCGATGGTGCCGCCCATCGCCTCGGTCAGGCCCTTGGCGATGGTGGTGCCCAGCCCGGTGCCACCATGGCGTCGCGCCAGGCTGGTATCGGCCTGTTCGAAGGCCTCGAACAGCTTGGCGCGCACCGAGGGCGCGATGCCGATCCCGGAATCGGCCACGGTGAAACGCACCATCACCCGCCCGGCGGTGGCCCGGCCCGGCACCAGCGCGATGTCCACCCGCACCTCGCCTTCATCGGTGAACTTGATGGCGTTGTTGACCAGGTTCACCAGCACCTGCCGCAGCTGCGGCATGTCGCCCACCAGGTACGGCGGCACGTCCGGGGCGATCTCGACCACGTAGGACAGCCCCTTGCCGCGGGCGTCGGGCTCGAGCATGTAGCCGATGCTGTCGATCAGTTCGCGCAGCTGGAACCGTTCCGAAGCCAGCTTCAGCTTGCCGGCCTCGATGGCCGAGATGTCGAGCACGTCCTCCACCAGTGCCAGCAGCGAGCGCGTCGATGCCTGGATCGTGTTGAGGTATTCGCGCTGCTCGGGGTCCAACCGGGTGGTAGCCAGCAGTTCCGACATGCCGGACAGGCCGTTGAGCGGGGTCCGGAACTCGTGGCTCATGTTGGCCAGGAAGCGGCTCTTGGCCTCGTTGGCCTTGCGCGCCTCCTCGATCGCGGCGGTGAGCGCGCGCAGCAGCGAGCCGAAGTACAGCGGCACCGCGGCCACGCCCACCAGCAACCCCCATGACAGCATCGGGTTGTCGTTCCAGTACGGGGTGAAACGGATCACCACGAAGAACGACGCCAGCGCCATCACCGTGGCGGCATACAGATAGCCGGGGCCGTAGCGAAGGCCGTTGCCGATGGTCACCCACAGGTACACCGCATACAGCGGCGAGGCCGTCTCGCCCTGCAGGTACATCACCCCGGCCAGCGCGAAATAGTCCGCGGACATGCCGATCCAGCGCCGCACGTGCGACGCCCCGGGGTGGACCAGGATCGCGCCCAGCAGCCCGAGCGAAACCACCAGCTCGCCGAGCAGGATCAGCCAGGTGAGGACCAGCGCCGGGTCGCTCTGGCCGCCACGCATCTGCCAGCCCAGGTAGGCCGAGAACAGCGAGGTGATGGCGATGCGCACCATCACCTGCATGTGTTCGCTGTCGGGTCGACCCGACAGCCGCGCCCTGATCCATGAGCCGTATGCGTTCATGGGCGGGCTACTGGAGGTGCGGTCCCGGACGCGAAGGCTTGCCGAAGCGGTGGATGATCTCGGGCAACTGCGCCTCATGGCGCAACAGCGCGTCCACGCAGCGCGGGTCGAACAGCACGCCCCGGTTGTCGCGCAGATAGTCCATCGCTTCCTGCAGGCTCCATGCACGCTTGTACGGACGTTCGGAGATCAGCGCGTCGAACACGTCGGCGATCGCCACGATCCTGGCTTCCAACGGGATCGACTCCCCCGACAGGCCATCCGGGTAGCCACTGCCGTCCCAGCGTTCCTGGTGGCTGAGCGCGATCTTGGCGCTGAGCTGGATGAAGCGGTTCTGGCTGCCGGCCAGCAGGTCGTAGCCGAGCTGCGGGTGGCGCTGCATCACCGCGGTCTCCTCCGGCGTCAGGGCGCCGGGCTTGAGCAGCAGCGCATCGGGGATCGCGATCTTGCCGATGTCGTGCAGCGGTGCGGCGAGTTCGATCATCCGCACCTCGTCCTCGTACAGCCCGAGTTCCTCGGCGATCAGCCCCGACAGGTGCGCGACGCGCTCCAGGTTCGCGCTCGTGCCGGAGTCGCGGTAGGCGATCGCGCGTGCCAGCCGGGTCAGGGTCTCGCGCTCGCGCTCCTCCACCTCGTGCATGGTTGCCAGCAGCCGCTGCTCCAGCGACAGCGCACGCTGCTTCACCGACTCGGCATGCTGGCGCAGCTGCAGCAGGTTCCGGCAGCGTGCGCGCAGCTCGCGCGGACGTACCGGCTTGACCAGGAAGTCGATGACGCCGGCATCGAGCGCGGCCTGGCGGAGCGGCTCATCGCCGACCACGGTCACCAGTACGATCGGCACGTCGCGATGCAGCAGCGGCTTGCGGAAGCGCCGGGCGAACTCCAGGCCATCGATGCCGGGCATCCGGTAGTCGAGCAGCAACAGGTCCGGGCGGTTGTCCTGGCACCACTGCAGCGCGATCTGCGGATCGCCGAAGTCGCGCACTTCGAGCTCGGGACCGATGTCCTCGAGGATGTGCCGCAACATGGTGCGGGCCGAGGTCTGGTCGTCGACGATGACGATATTCACATCCGCTCCTGGCAGGCCGGCCCGTCCGACGCGTCATGGTGGCTGCGCGGCGGCGCGCCGCGCAAGTCCCGTTCACTGGCGTTGTCGGCCCGGTCACAGCCGACTTGAGGGCCGGTTCAGCCGCGGCCCTCGCCGGCCTCCGGCCGCATGTAGGGAAACAGCAGCACGTCGCGGATGGAATTCACCCCGGTCAGCAGCATCACCAGCCGGTCGATGCCCACGCCCAGTCCGCCCGTGGGCGCCATCCCGTATTCCAGCGCACGGATGTAGTCGGCGTCGTAGTGCATCGCCTCGTCGTCGCCCCCCTCCTTGGCCGTCAGCTGCGCCTGGAAGCGCGCGGCCTGGTCCTCCGGGTCGTTGAGCTCGGAGAAGCCATTGGCCAGCTCACGACCGTTGACGAACAGCTCGAAGCGGTCGGTGTAGCCGGGCTCGCTGTCGCTGGCGCGCGCCAGTGGCGACACCTCGACCGGGTGGTCGGTGATGAAGGTCGGCTGCACCAGGGTGTGCTCGACGGTCGCCTCGAAGATCTCCAGCAGCAGCTTGCCCCAGCCCCACGACGGCTTGACGCGGATCTTCAGCCGCTCGCAATGGTGCAGCAGCGCATCGCGGTCGGTGCAGTCCGCAACGGTGATGTCGGGGTTGTGGTGGCGCACCGCTTCGTCCATGCGCCAGCGACGGAACGCCGGTTCGAGGTCGATCGCCGCGCCATCCCATTCCACCGTGGTGGTGCCGAGCACGCTGCGCGCGGTCTCGCGGATCAGCGCCTCGGTGAGGTCCATCACCTCGTCGTACGTGGCATAGGCCTCGTAGAGCTCGAGCATGGTGAACTCCGGGTTGTGCCGGGTCGACACCCCCTCGTTGCGGAAGTTGCGGTTGATCTCGTACACGCGCTCGAAGCCGCCGACCACCAGCCGCTTCAGGTACAGCTCGGGTGCCACGCGCAGGTACAGCTCGAGGTCGAGCGCGTTGTGGTGGGTCACGAACGGCTTCGCCGTCGCACCGCCGGGGATGTAATGCATCATCGGCGTTTCCACTTCGAGGAAACGGCGCTCGTCGAGCCACGCGCGGATCGCACGGATGATGCGGCTGCGCTTGACGAACACCTCGCGCGCTTCCGGCGTCACCACGAGGTCGACGTAGCGCTGGCGGTAGCGTTGCTCGACGTCACTCAGGCCATGCCACTTGTCGGGCAGCGGGCGCAGCGACTTCACCAGCAGCCGCAGCGACGTCGCCTTGACCGACAGCTCGCCGGTGCGCGTGCGGGTCAACCCGCCTTCGACGGCGACGATGTCGCCGATGTCGAACGTCCTGAACGCGTCATAGGCCTCGCCCAGCGTGTTGGACTGCAGGAACAGCTGGATGCGCCCGGACTCGTCCATGAGCTGCGCGAAGCTGGCCTTCCCCATCACCCGCTTGGCCATCAGCCGGCCGGCCATCGCCACGCGCCGCGGCAGGGCCTCGAGCGCCTCCGCCCCCCAGGCCCCGGTGTCGGCGAACTCCGCCTGCAGGTCGCCCGCGTAATCCGCGCGCCGGAAATCGTTGGGATACGCGACGCCCTGCGCACGCAACGCGGCCAGTTTGGCGCGGCGCTCGGCGATCAGGTGGTTCTCGTCGTGCGCGGGGGTTTCGGGCGTGGAAGCGGTCATTGGGGGTGTTCCGGGGGCCGGCGCGTGCCGCGGATGGACGCGGAGCCAGATGGGTTCGAGAGTGATCCGTGGAAAGTACGCCGGCACCTGCGCCAGCGCACTTCCGGCTTCATCCGTGCTGCCCCGCGTCCATCCGCGGTGGATATGGATGTCGGGCCGCGACAGGCGCGGCCCGTGACCCTATGCAGCGTCGCTGCGTTTCGCGCCGACCTGCAGGCCGGCCTTCAGGCTGGCCTCGACGAATTCGTCGAGATCGCCGTCGAGCACCTTCTGGGTATCACTGCGCTCCACACCGGTGCGCAGGTCCTTGATACGCGACTGGTCGAGCACGTAGTTGCGGATCTGGCTGCCCCAGCCGACATCGGACTTGGTGGCTTCCACCGCGTCCTTTTCGGCGTTGCGCTTCTGCAGCTCGAGCTCGTACAGGCGCGCGGCCAGCATCTTCATCGCACGGTCGCGGTTGGCGTGCTGGCTGCGCTCGGTCTGGCAGGCCACCACCACGCCGGTCGGCACGTGGGTGATGCGCACCGCCGACTCGGTCTTGTTGACGTGCTGGCCACCGGCGCCGGACGAACGGTAGACGTCGGTCCTGAGATCGGCCGGGTTGATCTCGATGTCGATGTTGTCGTCGATTTCCGGCGCCACGAACACCGAGGTGAAGCTGGTATGGCGGCGGTTGTCGGAGTCGAACGGCGACTTGCGCACCAGCCGGTGCACGCCGGTCTCGGTCTTGAACCAGCCGTAGGCGAAGTCACCTTCGACGCGGAACGTCGCCGACTTGATGCCGGCCACTTCGCCACCGGAAACCTCCAGCAGTTCGGTCTTCCAGCCGCGGTTCTCCGCCCAGCGCAGGTACATGCGCAGCAGGATCTCCGCCCAGTCCTGCGCTTCGGTGCCACCGGCACCGGCCTGGATGTCGACGAACGCGCTGGCGTTGTCCATCTCGCCGGAGAACATGCGCTGGAACTCCAGCTTGTCCACGTCACCGCCGTAGCGTTCGACGTCGGCGGTCACCGCCTGCACGGTGTCCTCGTCGTTCTCGGCTTCGGCCATCTCCAGAAGCTCGGCGGCGCCCTCCAGACCCTCGAGCAGGCCGCGGATGCCATTGACGGTCTTGTCGAGCAGGGAGCGCTCGCGGCCCAGGGCCTGTGCACGGCCGGGATCGTCCCAGATCCGCGGATCCTCGAGTTCGCGTTCTACTTCCTCGAGACGCTCGCGCTTGGCATCGTAGTCAAAGAAACCCCCTCAGCGCTTCCAGCCGACCCTGGAGGTCGGCGATGCGCTGGCGGAGGGGATTGAGTTCCATCATGAGGCGGTCGCCTTCCGGTAAAGGCCGGCATTCTATCAAGCACGTCCTGCACGGCGCAGCCCGCGCGCTGGATGCCTGCACGCCCCGGGTTGGCCGCCGCGTCCCGCGGGCGCGGCGGCCAGCCCCGCTCAGCGGCGCTGGATGCCGATGCGGTAGCGCCCCTCGGAACGGCCCACCACCGAGCTCGCCTCCAGGATGTAGTCGCCCGCCTGCAGCGTCTCGTCGATGCGCGCATCGAGCCCGCCGCCGCTGTCGTCATCCTGCGCCACCGGCTCGCCATCGCGCAGCAGGCGCAGATGACTGTCGATGCCATCGGCCGACTGCATCTCGATGCGATAGCTGCCGTTGCGCGGAATCCGCACGCTGTAGCGGTCGGTGGCGCCGGCCATCAGGCGCGCGTCGCGCGGCTGCCCGATGGCGAGCGTGCCGCCACCGATATCGTCCGGCACATCGGCGAACTCCGCCGACAGCGTGAACAGGCCTGCGCCGTCGTTGTAGGAGGACGCACGCACGCTGTACTCGCCGGGCTCGAGCACCGAGACGATGCGTGCGTCGAGGCCGCCACCGGAGTCGTCGTCGTGCAGCAGCACGGTCTCGCCTTCGAGCGCGAGCATGGAGTCGAGTTCGCTGCTGCGCATGGTGACCGTGGCCAGCTGGCGCGACGGCACCTGCAGGCGGTAGGCCACCTGCGCACCCTGGTGCAGCGCGGTGACGTCGGTGCCGGGCTGCAGCACGCCGTCGCTGGCCAGGGTGACGCCGGCCGGCAGTTGCCGCTCGCTCACCGCCAACCGGTACTGGCCCTGGATCGAGCCGCCGTAGCCGTCCGCGATCACCGTATAGCGGCCCGGCGCCAGCCGCGCGGTCACCAGCGAATTGCTGCCTTCGGCGTCATCGTTGGACAGCGATACGCCGTTGCCTTCCAGCTTCAGCAGTGTGTCGAACTCCTCGGAATCCATGCGCACCGCGTACACCGCATCGCGCTCGATGACGAGCGGGATGCGACGGGCGCTGTCGGCCCAGTCGGTGATCGTCGCGCCGGCGTGGATCTCGCTGCCGTCGTAGAGCACCAGCGGCGAAACCCGCAGCGTGTAGGGCCCGTAGGACGATGCGTCGCGGCCGCTCACCGCCAGCAGGTAGCGCCCGGCTTCGGGAGCCCGCACCGACATGCTGGTGGCCTCGCGCTCCGATGACGATGTCTGCAGCAGCTGGTTGTCGGAGAACAGCGTCAGCTGTGCGCGCAGCGGCCCGTCCACCGCGAACTCGACGCCCTGCCCCGGTGTCAGGCTGATCGAGTACAGCTTGCTGCGGGTGCCGTCGCGCCAGTTCAGCGCATCGGCGGTGGTGATCTCTCCGCGCACCTGCTGGCCGACCGCCAGTGATGCGGGGGCGGGGCCGGCAGCGGCCGACATCCCTGCGAAGCCCGAAAGCGAAATACCGACGGCCAGTGCCAAACCCTTCCTGATCATTCCGTGTCCTTCTGCCTGTGGAAGCCGGCACCGGTGGCACCGACATGAACAGGCGAAGTATGCGCCTTCACGCGGCCCGGGCCACGGTCGTGCGTGCGACGTCAGGCCGGTTCGAGGTGTTCCACCACCAGCTGCACGGCGCCGTTGCCCCGGTAGTCGTCCGGGGCGAGCCGGTAGGCGAGATGCACGCGGGACGTGTCGGGACGTGCCTCCCAGCCGCCGAACTGGATGGCATCCAGCGGCTCGCGGCGCTCGGGCACCCGCAGACGCAGCCGCAGGTGGCGCTGCCCGACGCAGCGGACATCCAGCAGTTCGAAACCGCCGTCGAACAGGGGCTCCGGGAACGCCTGCCCCCAGGGCCCGCCATCGCGCAGCGCCTGGGCATGCGCATGGTCGAATTCGTGCGCGGCAAGTTCGCCATCGCTGTCGATCACCGCCTGCAGCAGCGCCGCATCCAGCGCGCCGGCAGCGTGCGCCCGGAAAGCCTGCTCGAAATCGGCAAGCGCATCGAGATCGAGGCTGAGCCCGGCGGCCATCGCATGTCCGCCGAAGCGCCCGATCAGGCCGGGGCGTGCGGCATCGACCGCGGCCAACGCGTCGCGGATATGGAAGCCTGGAATCGACCGTGCCGAGCCTCGCAACTGGCGGCTGCCCGGCTCCGCCGGTGCGAACGCCACCACCGGTCGGTGCAGGCGTTCCTTGAGCTTCGAGGCCACCAGCCCGACCACGCCGGGATGCCACTCGGGGTCGAACAGGACCACCGCGGGATCGCCCGCGCTGACGACGCTGTCGAGCGCGCGACCGGTCAGCGCCGCCTCGGCCTCGTCCACCATGGTCTGCTGGACACCGCGGCGTTCGGCATTGATGCGGTCCAGCAGCTGGGCGAGCTCGCGCGCGCGGGCCGCATCGTCGGTGAGCAGGCACTCGATGCCGATCGACATGTCCTCCAGCCGGCCGGCGGCATTGAGCCGCGGGCCGATCGCATAGCCGATGTCGGCGGCGGTCAGCCGCGACACCTCGCGCCCCGCCACCCGCGCCAGCGCCTGCAGCCCGGCACAGCCCTGGCCTGCGCGCAGCCGCTGCAGGCCGGCGGCCACCAGCGCCCGGTTGTTGGCATCCAGCGCCACCAGGTCGGCGACGGTGCCGACCGCGACCAGATCCAGCAGCACGCGCAGGTCCGGCCCGGCATCCACGAACGCGCCGCGCGCACGCAGCACGCCGCGCAGCGCCAGCAGCACGTAGAAGATCACGCCGACGCCCGCCAGCGTCTTCGACGGGAACATGTCGCCGGGCAGGTTCGGGTCGACGATGACGTCGGCCGCGGGCAACGTCGGTCCCGGCAGGTGGTGGTCGGTCACCAGCACCTGCCAGCCGCGGGCCTTGGCCGCGGCAATCCCGGCATGGCAGGCAATGCCGTGGTCGACGGTGACCAGCAGCTCCGGCCCGAGCGCCGCGAGCTCATCGACCAGACCGGGCGACAGGCCGTAGCCGTGGACGATGCGGTTCGGCACCGCATGCAGCACCTCGCGCGCGCCCAGCATGCGCAAGCCGCGCACCGCCACCGCGCACGCGGTGGCACCGTCGCAATCGAAGTCACCGACCACCACGATCCGCCGCCCTGCGGCGATTGCGTCGGCCAGCAGGCGCGCGGCCTCGGTAATGCCGGTCAGGGTGTCGGGTGTATGCAGGTCGACCAGGCGCGGGCGCGCGGCAGCGAAATCGGCGACACCGCGAGCCGCATACACCCGGCGCAGCAGTGGCAGCACGTGATCGGGCCATGCACCGCTCGTGCCCGCGGCGCGGCGGCGGATCCTGCGCAAGGGAGTCATGACAACGAGGTGCGCGGCCGGCGCCACACGCGCCAGCGCTGCGAGCGCCGCACCGTGAGCCGTTGCCCGTCCGCGAGGTCGAGGACCAACGACGCGATCGCGCCGGTGCGCAGCGCGTCCAGTGCCGGCGCCAGCCAGTCGTTTGCGAGCTGGCGCAGGTCGCGTGCGCTGCGCAGGTCCACCAGCGCGTCGGATCCGGGCACCGCGAACGCGGAGGGTTCGGCCACCTGCGCACCGGCCGCCGCCGCCATGGCCGCCAGGGCGTCGTCGCGGGTGAGCACCTGCGCCGCGTGCATCCCGACCCGGTCCGGCAGCATCCCTCCACCCCAGAACCACAGCGAGTTCACCGGCGGCAAGCCACGCGCAGCGCGCTCGGCATTGCGCGGATGGTTGTGCAGGACGATCTGTGCCTCGTTGAGCAGCATGCGCCAGCGACGCGCGTCCGCGCCTTCGGCCAGATGGTCGAAGAAGTCGGTGCCGAGTGCCTCGTCGGGCGGCGTGAACACCGGCAGCGGCGTGCCCTCGGGCAGCCTCAGGTACCAGCGCCCCGGTACCGGCGCATCGATGGGCATGCCGGCGTCACCGAACAGGGGCTTGAGCGGGCGCAACAGGTCCTCCGCCTCGGCGGCATCGAGCTGCAATGCATCGCCATGGCCGTACAGGCGTGCGCCGTTGATGTCCGGACGGATCCACGCGGGATCGGCACGCAGCCACGCGGCACCGGCGGCGTCGCCGGCATCGCGCTGGCGGGTCACCGCCGCCACCGGCCAGCCACGCGGCAGCACGTCCACGTGCCGCTGGAGTTGCAGGCCCTCGCCCGCTTCACCGCCACGATCGACATCGGCGCGACCGAGCATCGCCGCGACGTCCGCAGGCAGGCTTTGCGCACCGAAATCGGCGCCGACAGGCAGCAACAGGACCAGCCCCGCGCGGGTGCCCATCAGTGGTTGGCCGGTATGTGGCGAGTCCGCATGGACCGCCTCAGCCGTAGCTGACGGAAACGATCTCGTACTCGTGCGTACCGCCCGGCGCCTGGATGGTGACCACGTCACCCTCGTGCTTGCCGATGAGCGCACGCGCGACCGGCGAGGAGATCGCGATCATGCCCTGCTTGATGTCGGCTTCGAGGTCGCCAACGATCTGGTAGCGGGTGACCTCGCCACCGTCGGTGTCCTCCAGTTCGACATGCGCACCGAACACGATCTTCGAACCCGCGTTGAGGGTGGACACGTCGATGACCTGCGCATGCGACAGCTCGCCCTCGAGCTGCTTGATGCGCCCCTCGATGAAACCCTGCTGTTCGCGGGCGGCGTGGTACTCGGCGTTTTCCTTGAGGTCGCCGTGCGCGCGGGCTTCGGCGATCGCATTGATCACCGCGGGGCGCTGCACCGACTTCAGCTGCTCGAGTTCGGCGCGCAGGCGCTGCGCGCCCTGTACGGTGAGGGGGGCTCTCATGGCGTCTTCAGTTCCTCGTGCAGTTCCTGCAGCGACCACACCGGGCCGCTGCCGCGATAGTCCAGAGAATGCAGCAGCGCCCGGGCGCCGGCAATCGTCGTCGAATAGGTCACCCGCTGCTGCAGGGCCTCGCGGCGGATCGAGAACGAGTCGGCGATCGCCTGCTTGCCCTCGGTGGTGTTGACGATGTACGCAAGCTCGCCGTTCTTGATCAGATCGACCACGTGCGGGCGGCCCTCGGCCACCTTATTGATGCGCTCGCAGGCGATGCCGTTGTCGTCGAGCCACTTCGCGGTGCCCTGCGTGGCGACGATGCTGTAGCCGCGGCGCACCAGCTCCTGCGCCACCGGCAGCACGCGCGCCTTGTCCGGGTCACGCACCGAGACGAACACCTTGCCGGAGGCCGGCAGCGCCTTGATGCTGGCCGCCTCCTGCGCGCGCGCGAACGCGGCGCCGAAGCTGCGGCCCACGCCCATCACTTCGCCGGTGGAACGCATTTCCGGCCCGAGGATCGGGTCCACGCCCTGGAACTTGGCGAACGGGAAGATCGCCTCCTTCACGGAGTAGTAGTCCGGCACGATCTCGGTGGTCACGCCCTGCTCCGCCAGCGAGCGCCCGGCCATGCAGCGCGCTGCGATCTTGGCCAGCGGCAGGCCGATCGCCTTGGACACGAACGGCACCGTGCGCGAGGCACGCGGATTGACCTCGAGCAGGAAGATGGTGTCCTCGCCCTCACCATCGGTCTGCACCGCGAACTGGGTGTTCATCAGGCCGACGACCTTCAGTGCGCGTGCCAGCGCGATGACCTGCTCGCGCAGGCGCGCCTGGGTATCGGCCGACAGCGAGTACGGCGGCAGCGAGCAGGACGAATCGCCGGAATGCACGCCGGCCTCCTCGATGTGCTCCATCACGCCGCCGATCAGCACCTGGCCGTCGGCATCGGCGATGACGTCGATGTCCACCTCCACAGCATTGTCGAGGAAGCGGTCGAGCAGCACCGGCGAATCATTGGAGACCTTGACCGCCTCGCGCATGTAGCGCTCGAGGTCGGCATCGGCGTGCACCACTTCCATCGCGCGGCCGCCGAGCACATAGCTCGGGCGCACCACCAGCGGATAGCCGATCTCGCGGGCCAGCACCAGCGCCTGCTCCGCGCTGCGCGCGGTGCGGTTCGGCGGCTGCTTCAGGCCCAGCTCGTCGACCAGCTGCTGGAAGCGCTCGCGGTCCTCGGCGAGGTCGATGGACTCCGGCGAAGTACCGATGATCGGTACGCCGTTGGCTTCCAGCGCGCGCGCGAGCTTGAGCGGGGTCTGCCCGCCGTACTGCACGATCACGCCCTTCGGCTTCTCGACCTCGACGATCTCCAGCACGTCCTCGAGCGTCAGCGGCTCGAAGTACAGGCGGTCGGAGGTGTCGTAGTCGGTGGAGACCGTCTCCGGGTTGCAGTTGACCATGATGGTCTCGAACCCGTCCTCGCGCAGCGCCAGCGACGCATGCACGCAGCAGTAGTCGAACTCGATGCCCTGACCAATGCGGTTGGGGCCGCCGCCGAGCACCATGATCTTGTCGCGCGTCGTCGGCTCGGCCTCGCACTCGTCCTCGTAGGTCGAGTACAGGTAGGCGGTGCCGGTGGCGAACTCCGCCGCGCAGGAATCGACGCGCTTGTACACCGGGCGGATGCCGAACGCGCGACGCAGTGCACGCACCGCCTGCTCGTCGCTGCCGGTCAGCTGCGCCAGGCGCGCATCGGAAAAGCCCATGCGCTTGAGCTCGCGCATGCGCACTGCATCCAGCGCCTGCAGGCCATCGGCAGCGACCGCCTTCTCGGCGGCGATGATGTCCTCGATCTGGTCGAGGAACCATGGATCGACGAACGACAGCGCATGCACGTCCTCGACGCTCATGCCGGCGCGGAACGCATCGCCCAGGTGGAACATGCGCTCCGGGCCCGGCTCCTTGAGCTCGCGGCGCAGCGCGATCATGCCGTCCTCGGTGGTGAGGTCCAGGCCGGTGGGGTCGAGGCCGACCTTGCCGGTTTCCAGCCCGCGCAGCGCCTTCTGCAGCGATTCCTGGAAGGTGCGACCCATCGCCATCACCTCGCCGACCGACTTCATCTGCGTGGTCAGTCGCGCATCGGCCTGCGGGAACTTCTCGAACGCGAAGCGCGGGATCTTGGTGACCACGTAGTCGATCGACGGCTCGAACGACGCCGGCGTCTTCCCGCCGGTGATCTCGTTCTTCAACTCGTCGAGCGTGTAGCCGACCGCGAGCTTGGCCGCGACCTTGGCGATCGGAAAGCCCGTCGCCTTGGATGCCAGCGCCGACGAGCGCGACACCCGCGGGTTCATTTCGATCACCACCACGCGGCCGGTCTGCGCATTGATGCCGAACTGCACGTTGGAGCCGCCGGTATCGACGCCGATCTTGCGCAGCACCGCGATCGAGGCATTGCGCAGCCGCTGGTATTCGCGGTCGGTGAGGGTCTGCGCCGGGGCCACGGTGATCGAGTCGCCGGTGTGCACGCCCATCGGGTCGAGGTTCTCGATCGAGCACACGATGATGCAGTTGTCCGCGGTGTCGCGGACCACCTCCATCTCGAACTCCTTCCAGCCCAGCACCGACTCTTCCACCAGCACTTCGCTGGTCGGCGACAGCTCGAGGCCGCGCTTGACGATCTCCTCGAACTCCTCGCGGTTGTAGGCGATGCCGCCGCCGCTGCCGCCCAGCGTGAAGCTCGGGCGGATGATGGTCGGGTAGCCCACCGTGGCCTGGATCTCGACGGCTTCCTCGAAGGTCCTGGCGACCGCGGCCTTCGGGCACTCGAGGCCGATCTCCTGCATCGCCACGCGGAACAGCTCGCGGTCCTCGGCCATCATGATGGCCTCGCGCTTCGCGCCGATCAGCTCGACGCCGTACTTCTCCAGCACGCCGTTGTCGGCGAGGTCGAGCGCGCAGTTGAGCGCGGTCTGCCCGCCCATCGTCGGCAGCAGCGCATCCGGGCGCTCCTTCTCGATGATCTTCTCGACCGTCTGCCAGTTGATCGGCTCGATATAGACCGCGTCCGCCGTATCGGGGTCGGTCATGATCGTGGCCGGGTTGGAGTTCACCAGCACCACGCGGAAGCCTTCCTCGCGCAGCGCCTTGCACGCCTGCGCGCCGGAGTAGTCGAACTCGCAGGCCTGGCCGATGACGATCGGGCCGGCGCCGATGATGAGGATGGTCTGGATATCGGTGCGCTTTGGCATGTCAGCGGCTCTCCATCAGCGCCACGAAACGGTCGAACAGCGGGGCCACGTCGTGGGGGCCGGGCGAGGCCTCCGGGTGGCCCTGGAACGAGAAGGCGGGTGCGTCGGTCAGTTCGATGCCCTGGTTGGTGCCGTCGAACAGCGACCGGTGGGTCACGCGCACATTGGCCGGCAGTGTCGATTCGTCGACCGCGAACCCGTGGTTCTGCGAGGTGATCATCACCCGCCCGGTATCGAGGTCCTGCACCGGGTGGTTGGCACCGTGGTGGCCATTGGCCATCTTCACCGTGCCGCCGCCCGCGGCCAGCGCCAGCAGCTGGTGGCCCAGGCAGATGCCGAACAGCGGCACGCGCCGGGCGACGAACTCGCGGATCGCGGTGATCGCGTAATCGCACGGTGCCGGGTCGCCGGGACCGTTGGACATGAAGACACCGTCGGGCCGCATCGCCAGCACGTCGGCGGCAGGCGTGCGCGCCGGGACCACGGTCACTTCGCAGCCGGCCTCGGCCAGCAGGCGCAGGATGTTGCGCTTCACGCCGAAGTCGTAGGCGACGACCTTGAACCGGGCCTTGGGCGTGGTGAAGTTGTTGCGGTCGAGATCGAACTGGCCCTCGTTCCACGCGTAGGCCTCGGCGACGCTGACCTCCTTCGCCAGGTCCATGCCCTTGAGGCCGGGGAACTTGCGCGCCGCCTCGAGTGCACGCTCGACGTCGGCTTGCCCGATGGAAGCAGCACCGGCCAGCAGTGCACCGTTCTGGGCACCGCGCTCGCGCAGGATGCGCGTGAGCTTGCGGGTGTCGATGCCGGCGATCGCGACCACGCCGCGCGCGGCCAGCCACTCCGGCAGCGGTACCTGGCTGCGCCAGCTCGAGGGCCGGCGCGGGACGTCACGCACGATCAGGCCCGCGGACCATACCTGCGTGGCTTCGTCGTCCTGGTCGGTCGCACCGGTGTTGCCGATATGCGGGTAGGTCAGGGTGACGATCTGGCGCGCGTACGACGGGTCGGTCACCACTTCCTGGTAACCGGTCATGGCGGTGTTGAACACCACCTCGCCCACGGACAGGCCAGCGGCGCCTGCGGAAATGCCCTCGAAGACGGTGCCGTCTTCAAGTACGAGGATTGCGGGTCGGGTCACGGCGGTCGCCCAGTGTGGAGGAGATCCTGCACCGCCAGGCCCGCCTCCAGTGACGGAGAGCGTTCGCTGTCGACGGGCCGCAAAAATCCGCGGACGTGGCGCTTGGCCAGTCCGGGGCGGTGGGGTTCAGGCGAGCGGGAATTTTACCGGCCGGGGGGGCAAAAGGAAACGGGCGCAGCGCATCGCGAAGAGGGGAATGGCGCCACTGCGCGTCCGCGCCGGCCTATCGCACGTGTTGTGTTCAGCCCGCGGCCAGCAGATCGCGCATGCCATAGCGGCCGGGCGCGCGCCCGGCCATCCGCAGCGCCGCCGTCAACGCGCCCTGGGCGAACACGTCGCGGCTGGTCGCACGGTGCACCAGCTCGATGCGCTCACCGGTGCCGGCGAAATGCACGGTGTGTTCGCCGACGATGTCGCCGGCGCGCACGCTCGCATAGCGCGGCGTCGCCCCGCCCTGCTCCGCCGCTGCGCCCAGCGCGAGCGCAGTACCCGAGGGCGCATCGCGCTTGTGGATGTGGTGCAGTTCGAGGATGTCGCAGTCCCAGTCGGCGAGGTCGCGCGCGGCGCGCTCGACCAGCAGGTTGAGCACCGCCACCCCGAGGCTGAAATTCGCCGCCCACAACACAGGGATCCGCTCCGCCGCGCGGTCGAGCGCGGCAAGCTGGGCGTCGGTCACGCCAGTGGTCCCCGACACGAACGCGGCGCCGCGCGACACGCAGTGCGCCAGCACGCCATCGAAGCCATCCGGCAGGCTGAAGTCGATCGCCACGTCGAACGCCGGCACGCCGCCTAGCTCGCGCGACGCGAATCGTGGCACCCCGTCCTGCACCCGCTGCTCGACCCGTCGCGACACCGCAGCGACCACCTGCAGGTCCTCGCGCCCCGCGGCAAGGCGCAGCAGCGCCTGCCCCATGCGGCCATTGGCGCCGTGGATCAGCAGTAGGACGGGAGGCTTCGACATCGTGCGGGGGAGCCGGCTCGGGAGGCCGCATAGGCTGCGCCAGCGCTGCGGCAACGGCAACCCTCGCGAGGGCCTGCGGCCCACATGGGAACGCCGCGGATGGCCGCGGCGTTGGGACAGGACAGTGGTGCGCGTCAGGGAGACGTCATGCGGTCCCAGAAGCTGCGCACGCCGTCGACGAAGGTGCTCGACTTCGGCGAGTGGCGACGCGCACCATCGCCGCTGAAGGTGGCTTCGAACTGCTCGAGCAGCGTCCGCTGCTCGGCAGTGAGGTTGACCGGCGTTTCGATGACCACCTTGCAGTAGAGATCGCCGGGGTGGCGGCTGCGCACCGACTTGACGCCCTGGTCGCGCAGGCGGAACACCTTGCCGGCCTGGGTTTCGGCGGGAATGCGGATCTCCGCTTCGCCATCGAGCGTCGGCACCCGCACCACGTCGCCGAGCGCGGCCTGCGAGATGCGGATCGGCACCTCGCAGTGCAGGTCGTCGCCGTCGCGCTGGAAGATCTCGTGCGGGCGCACCCGCACCTCGACATACAGGTCGCCCGGCGGCGAACCCGCGGGCCCGGCCTCGCCCTCGCCCGACAGGCGGATGCGGTCGCCGCTGTCCACACCGGCGGGGATCTTCACCGACAGGACCTTTTCCTCCTCCACCCGCCCTGCGCCATGGCAGGTCCGGCACGGGTTGACGATGCTCTTGCCGCGGCCACCGCAATGCGGGCAGGCCTGCTGCATGGTGAAGATGCCGCGCTGCATGCGCACCTGGCCGCGACCATGACAGGTCGAGCAGGTCTCGATCCTGCCGTCTTCCGAACCGCTGCCATCGCAGCTGCCACAGCCGACCAGGGTCGGTACCTCGATACGCTTCTCGACGCCGTTGACCGCCTCGCGCAGGTCGAGCTCGAGAACGTAGCCGATGTCGGCGCCCCGGCGCGGGCCACCCCGCCCGCCGGCACCACCACCGAAGATGTTGCCGAAGATGTCGCCAAAGATGTCGCCCATGTCGGGGCCGCCGAACCCGCCCGGGCCGGCGTTGCCACCGCCCATGCCGTGTTCGAACGCGGAATGGCCGTACTGGTCGTACATGCGGCGCTTGCCGCCGTCCGACAGGACCTCGTAGGCCTCCTTGCACTCCTTGAAGGCCGCCTCGGCAGCCGCATCACCCGGGTTGCGGTCCGGGTGGTGCTTCATGGCGCTGCGGCGGTAGGCCTTCTTGAGTTCCTCTTCGCTTGCGGTGCGGGCCACGCCCAGGACTTCGTAGTAATCGCGTTTCATCGGGCGGGGATTCGTCGTCTGGATTGGGTGTTGCGTGGACGTGTGTGCATCGCCATCGGAAAGCCACCGGCCGGCGAAGGAACGGGGCCTCGGCCCCGTTCCCTGGACTCAGCCGTGGCGGATGACCGTCACTTGCGCTCGTCGTCCTTGACCTCGGTGAACTCCGCGTCCACCACGTCGTCGTTCGACGGCGCACCGCCACCGGCCTGCGGGCCGGCATCGCCGCCCTGCTGGGCGGCCGCGACGGCGGCGAACAGTGCCTGTGCAGTCTCTTCGAGCGCCCTGGTCTTCGCCTCGATCTGGGCCTTGTCGTCGCCCTTCATCGCGGTCTCGACCTCGGCGATCGCGGCCTCGACGCGGCCGATCACGTCACCGGGCACCTTGTCGCCGTTGTCCTTGATCGCGCTGCGGGTGCCGTGCACCAGCGCATCGGCCTGGTTGCGGGCGCCGACCAGTTCCTGGAACTTCTTGTCGTCCTCGCGGTGCGCCTCGGCGTCGGCGACCATCCGCTGGATCTCGTCGTCCGACAGCCCCGAGCCGGCCTTGATCTCGACCTTCTGCTCCTTGCCGGTCTTCTTGTCCTTGGCGGTGACGTGCACGATGCCGTTGGCATCGATGTCGAACGACACCTCGACCTGCGGCATGCCACGCGGCGCCGGGTCGATGCCGGTGAGGTCGAACTTGGCCAGCGACTTGTTGTAGCGGGCCTGCTCGCGCTCGCCCTGCAGCACGTGCACGGTCACCGCGGACTGGTTGTCCTCGGCGGTCGAGAACGTCTGCGAAGCCTTGGTCGGGATGGTGGTGTTCTTCTCGATGATCTTGGTGAACACGCCGCCCAGGGTCTCGATGCCCAGGCTCAGCGGGGTCACGTCGAGCAGCAGCACGTCCTTGACGTCGCCGGCCAGCACGCCGCCCTGGATCGCGGCGCCCAGTGCCACGGCCTCGTCGGGGTTGACGTCCTTGCGCGGCTCCTTGCCGAAGAACTCCGCCACCGCCTGCTGCACCTTCGGCATGCGGGTCTGGCCGCCGACGAGGATCACCTCGTTGACGTCGGACGCACGCAGACCGGCATCGTTGAGCGCGGTGCGGCAGGGCTCGATCGACTTGCGGATCAGGTCCTCGACCAGCGCCTCGAGCTTGGCCCGGGTCAGCTTGATGTTGAGGTGCTTGGGACCCGACGCATCGGCGGTGACGTAAGGCAGATTGACCTCGGTCTGCTGCGCGGAGGACAGCTCGATCTTGGCGCGCTCGGCGGCGTCCTTCAGGCGCTGCAGGGCCAGCGGATCCTTGCGCAGGTCGATCCCCTGGTCCTTCTGGAACTCCTCGACGAGGTAATCGATGACGCGCTTGTCGAAGTCCTCGCCGCCGAGGAAGGTGTCGCCGTTGGTGGCCAGCACCTCGAACTGCTTCTCGCCGTCGACTTCGGCGATCTCGATGATCGACACGTCGAAGGTGCCGCCGCCGAGGTCGTACACGGCGATCTTGCGGTCGCCGCCGGCCTTGTCGAGGCCATAGGCCAGCGCGGCCGCGGTCGGCTCGTTGATGATGCGCTTGACGTCCAGGCCGGCGATGCGGCCGGCGTCCTTGGTGGCCTGACGCTGCGAGTCGTTGAAGTAGGCCGGCACCGTGATCACGGCCTCGGTGACCTTCTCGCCCAGGTAGTCCTCGGCGGTCTTCTTCATCTTCTCCAGGATGCGCGCGGAGATCTCCTGCGCCGACAGCTTGTTGCCGTCGTTGGTGGCCACCCAGGCGTCGCCGTTGTCGTGCTGGACGATCTTGTACGGCACCAGGCCGATGTCCTTCTGCACTTCGGCATCGGTGAACTTGCGCCCGATCAGGCGCTTGACCGCGAAGAAGGTGTTGTGCGGATTGGTGACGGCCTGGCGCTTGGCGGATGCGCCGACCAGTACCTCGCCATCCTTTGTGTAGGCGACGATCGAAGGCGTGGTGCGATCGCCCTCGCTGTTCTCGATGACCTTGGCCTTGCCGCCGTCCATGATCGCCACGCACGAATTGGTCGTGCCGAGGTCGATGCCGATGATCTTTGCCATGAGTGGTTCCCTCTGGATCCGTATTCGATGTGTCTGGGGGCGGCACGCGGCCGCCGATGCGTGATATCTGGGGGCGGCGGTGTGCCGTTCAAGCGGCTACCGCGATGCGCAGGCGCGCCGGCGTCAGTCCCTGGCCACCACGACGAGCGCGGGGCGCAGCAGGCGCTCGTTGAGCACGTAGCCCTTCTGGAACACCTGGGCGACGTGGCCCGGAGGCACTTCGCCGGCGTCGGTCTGGCTGATCGCCTGGTGGCGTTCCGGGTCGAACGGCTGGCCGGCTGGCGCGACGACCTGCAGGCCGTTGTCACCGGCCACCTTGAGCAGCTGGCGCAGGGTGAGTTCCAGGCCCTCGCGGAGCGGGCTGCTGTCGGCGCCGGCCGCGGCCAGGCCTGCATCCAGGCTGTCGAACACCGGCAGCAGGTCGCCCAGCAGGCGCTCGTTGGCGAAACGGCGGGCCGCGTCGACCTCGCGCGCCATGCGCTTGCGCTGGTTCTCGAGGTCCGCGCGCTCGATCAGGGACTGCGCACGCAGCTGCTCGAGTTCGGCCTGCAGCAGCTGCACCTGTTCTTCGAGCAGGGCCTGCGGCGATGCCGACGCGTCGTCCTGCGGCTGCATCGTGGGGTCGGGAGTGTCGGGGTGGCTCTCGTGGGTCATTTCCATGTCCGTGGCGGTCGACTGGCCGCCGCTGGCCGGAGCAATGGGGTTGCCCGGCGCGGATTCAAGTGCCGTCCGCCTGCAATCGTGTGTCGGTGCCGTCCCGCAGCCCCCGCTACGGCGACCTGCCACCGCGCTCCAGCGCCGCACCCAGTGCTTCCGCGGTGGCCTGCACCACCGGCACGATGCGGTCGTAGGCCATCCGCGTCGGCCCGATCACCCCCAGCACCCCGAGCACGCGCCCGTCGGCCGCGTACGGCGCGGTCACCAGCGATACCCCTTCCAGAGGGGCCAGCCCGGTTTCCTCGCCGATGAATACCCGCACCCCGGGCGCGCGCACGGTGCGCTCGAGCAACTGCAGGATCTCGCGCTTGCGCGAAAAAGTATCGAACAGCTCGCGGAGGCGGTCGAGATCCGAGAGGTCCTGCACCCCGATCAACCGGGCCTGCCCGGCCATCAGCATGTCGTCGCCCTCCTCCGGGGCGAGGGCCTGCTCGGCAAGCTCGACGGTGCGCGCCATCAGGCTCTCCATCTGGCTGCGCGTGAGCTGCATCTCGCGCAGCAGCGTGGCGCGGATGTCGGCCACCGCGCGACCGGCGAAGTTGACGTTGAGGTAGTTGGCCACCTGCTCCAGTTCCGACGCCTCGTAGGGCCGGCGCACCTGGATCAGGCGGTTCTGCACCTCGTTGTCCGCAAACACCAGGATTGCCATCACCCGCTGGCTGTCGACGGCAACGAAGTCGATGTAGCGGAAGGCGAACTGCTCGCGCCGCGGCACGCTGACCACGCCCATGAAGCGGGTCATCGCCGACACCAGCTCCGACGCGCTGCCCAGCAGCGACTGGGTGCCACCGCCGGCGGGCAGCTGTTCGCGTAGGTGGGTGACCTCGTGCTCGGGCAATGGCCGCAGCTGCAGCAGCGAATCGACGAACACCCGGTAGCCCTGCGCGGTGGGCACGCGTCCGGCGGAGGTATGCGGCGCGGTCAGCAGGCCGCTGTCCTCGAGGTCGGAGAGGATGTTGCGGATCGTCGCCGGGCTCACGTCCAGCCCGGCATGGCGGGCAAGCGTCTGCGACCCGACCGGCTCGCCGTTCTCGATATGGCGGGCGATCAATGTGCGCAGCAGATGCCGTGAACGGGCATCGAGTTCGGACGGGGGCGTGTGCTTGCGGCTCATGGCCCCGGTATACGGCGCACCCTGCGCCCACGCAAGCGCGTCTCAGCCGCTGCGCCGCTGATCGCCGAGATTGTTGGCCGCAACCATTCCGCCCTGCACAATCCGCGCATGCTGACCCACCTCGCCATCCGCAATTTCGCCGTCGCCACCGCCAGCGAGCTGGAGTTCGGTGCCGGCCTCACCGTGATCTCCGGCGAAACCGGCGCCGGCAAGTCCCTGCTCGTCGATGCGCTCGGGTTCCTGTCCGGGTTGCGTGCCGACAGCGGCATGGTGCGCCATGGCGCCGACCGCGCCGAACTCACCGCCAGCTTCGACCTCGCCGATGCCGCCGGCGCGCGCGCCTGGCTGGTGGCCGAGGAATTCGACGATGGCGATGCCTGCCAGCTGCGGCGCACGCTGCGCGCCGATGGCGGTTCGCGGGCATGGATCAACGGCCGCCCGGCCACGCTCGGGCAGCTGGCCGCGCTGGCGGGTCACCTCGTCGAGATCCATGGCCAGCACGAGCACCAGGCGCTGCTGTCGCGTGGCGCGCAGCTCGCCCTGCTCGATGCCTATGGCCGCCATGCCGGCGCACTGCAGGCGGTGGCCGCGGCCGCGCGCACCTGGTCGGCCCTGCTCGACGAGCGCGACCGCCTTGCGGGTCTGGGCGACCCCGGCGAGCGGCGCGACTGGCTGGCCCACCAGCTCGCGGAACTCGAACGCGAACCGCTGGATGCCGCCTCCCTCGCCGAACTCGATGCCGCGCACCGCCGCCAGGCCAATGCCGCCGGCCTGATCGCCGCCTGCGAAACGGTGCTGGCGGGGCTTGGCGAGGACGACGCCGTGACCGGACGCGTGCAGCGGCTGCGCGGCGAACTCGCACGCCTGCATCGCGACGAGCCACGCCTGGCCGAGGTGGACGCGATGCTCGAGGCGGCAACGATCCAGCTCGACGAGGCGCAGCTGCTGCTGCAGCGGGTGCGCGACGATCTCGACATCGACCCGGAGCGCTACGCCGAGCTCGAGCGCGGCCTCGCCCGCATCCACGACCTCGCCCGCAAACACAGGGTGGCCCCGGATGCCCTCGAAGCCCTGCGCGATCGCATCGCCACCGAACTGGAGGAACTGGCCGACGCCGGCATCCGCCTGCAGCGGCTGGATGGCGAGATCGATGCCGCCAGCGCCGCGTGGACGGCGGCGGCCGCCGACCTGACCCGCGCCCGCGCGTCGGCGGCGGCACGGCTCTCTGCCGACACCACCACGCTGATCGATGAGCTCGGCATGGGCGGTGGCCGCTTCGAGATCGCACTGGAGCCGCAGCCGGGCGGCCGCCCCGACCCGCTGGGCGCCGAGCGCGTGGAATTCCTGGTCGCGGCCAATGCCGGCCAGCCGCCACGGCCGCTGCGCAAGGTGGCTTCCGGCGGCGAGCTGTCGCGGATTTCACTGGCGATCGAGGTCGCCGCGCTGGGCCTGGACGCGGTGCCGACGATGGTCTTCGACGAAGTCGACTCCGGCATCGGCGGCGCGGTGGCGGCAATCGTCGGCCGCAAGCTGCGCGCGCTGGGCGCATCGCGCCAGGTGCTGTGCGTGACCCATCTGCCGCAGGTGGCGGCGCAGGGCCATGCGCACTACCGGGTGAGCAAGCGCACCCGCGGCGAAGAGACCGAGAGCGAGGTCAACCGCCTCGACGAGCGCCAGCGGCAGGAGGAACTGGCGCGGATGCTGGGCGGCGTCGAGGTCAGCCGCGAGGCCATGGCCGCCGCACGCCGGCTGCTGGCCGACGTGGCCTGAGGGGAGGGACGCGATCGACCGCGTCAGAGGCGCTTCTTGCGCACGTACAGCACCAGCGAATGCTCGTCGAGCACATAGCCGTGCTCGTCGGCGATGCGGTTGAGCAGGGCGACGATTTCCGGGCTCTCGAATTCGGTGATCAGCCCGCTGCTCATGTCGACCATGTGGTAGTGGTGGTCGCCACGGTCGAGTTCGTAGAGCGCATGGCCGCCCTCGAAGTTGTGCTTGATCACCAGCCCCGCGGCCTCGAACTGGGTCAGCACGCGGTACACCGTGGCCAGGCCGATCTCGTCGCCCTGGTCGAGCAACTGGCGGTAGATGCCTTCCGCAGTCATGTGCTGGTGCGGCGTCTTCTGCTCCAGCAGCTGCAGGATCCGCATTCGGGGATGCGTGACCTTTAGACCGGCCTTGCGAAGGTCGAAGGATTCCATGTCGTCTCCTGTCGGCCGCATCGAACAGGGCAAAGCGGTCCGGAACGGTTGCTGCAATCGGCCGGAGTGTATCATCGGCATGTTCCCGACCACCGATGGCCCCATGCGCAGACTCCTCGTTCCCCTCCTCGTCGCCGGCATCCTGTCGGGCTGCGGCATCGTCTACAAGCAGCCGATCTACCAGGGCAGCCTCGTGGAACCCGAAGCGGTCGAGCAGCTGCAGGCCGGCATGAGCAAGCAGCAGGTCGTCGGCCTCCTGGGCACCCCGTCCATCGCAGACCCGTTCCACCACCAGCGCTGGGACTACACCGCCACCCAGCGCAACAACCGCCTGGGCCGCACCGACATCAAGAACCTCACGCTGTGGTTCGAAAGCGACCGGCTGACGCGCTGGGAAGGCGAATACTTCCCGGAGCAGAACGAGGAACTCGCCGCGGAAATGCGCAAGTTCGGCAATCTGCCCCGCGAGCGCGGCCGCCGCTGATCCGCGCAGCCGTGCATGATTGACACCCGATGACCGGCCATGTGCCGGTCATTTCTTTTGTGCGCGTTCGCCTGCACGCCGCCGGCGCGCGTCCTTGGGATCGGCCACGAGTGGCCGCAGCAGTTCGATGCGGTCGCCGTCCGCAAGCGGGGCGTCGGGCTCGGCCCGTTCGCCGAAGACCGCCTGGCCATCGATGCCATCGAGCGGCAACCCGCTGGCGGCGATGGCATCGGCCACCCGCGCGCCTGCCGGCAGCTGCAGTTCCACCGCCTCGAAGTGGCGCGGCCAGGCCAGCACCACCGAGACCCGGATGGTGCCTGCGCTCATGCTTCGCGGTCGGCGACGCGCACGAAATCGTCGACCATGCGGTCGGCCAGGCCCTGGAAACCGATGGTCATCGCCGGCAGCAGCAGGCGGCTGCGCGGTTCGAAGTCGAGCGTCAGCGTGACGCGGCTGGCGGCTTCGTCGATCGCGTGGAAATCCCAGCGACCGTCGAGGCGGCGGAACGGGCCGTCGCGCAGCTGCATGTCGATGCGGTGCGGGGCGTCCAGGGTGTTTTCGGTGGTGAACCAGGTGCGCAGCGCGCCGAAGCCGAGGTCGAGCCGGGCAAGCTGGCGGTCAGCGGTGGATTCCATCACCTCGGCGCGTTCGCACCACGCGAAGCGGCGGGGATAGGCGTCGACGTCACGGACCAGCTCGAACATCCGCGTGACGGGATGCTCCACCAGGGCACTGCGTTGGATCTTGGGCATGGAACCTCTTTGCTGCGGGTGTGTCCACGCCTGCCGTATTTCGGGGACAATGCCGGGATGGGCAAGCAGGCGGACAAGGATAAGACAATCGGTGCGACCATCGCGTTGAACAAGCGCGCGCGCCACGAGTACCACCTCGAGCAGCGCGTCGAGGCGGGTATCGCATTGCAGGGCTGGGAGCTGAAGGCCATCCGTGCCGGACGCGCCAACATCACCGAGAGCTACGCCATCGTCCGCAATGGCGAGATCTTCCTGTTCGGCGCGCAGATCACCCCGCTGATCTCGGCGTCGACCCACGTGGTCGCGGATTCGCGCCGCACCCGCAAGCTGCTGATGCACCGGCGCGAGATCGACCAGTTCATCGGCAAGGTCGAGCGCGATGGCTACACCATCGTGCCGACCTCGGTGTACTGGAAGCGCAACAAGGTCAAGGTCGAACTGGCCCTGGCCAAGGGCAAGCAGAAGCACGACAAGCGCGACACCGAGCGCGAGCGCGACTGGAACCGGGAAAAGCAGCGCGTGCTGCGCCGGCACAACAAGGACGCCTGACCGGCCCCACCGGCGTCGCGGTCCCGGACGTCAGGCGGTCTCGCTGTCGTCGTCGGGCTGCTCCGGCAGCGTGAACCAGAAGCAGGCGCCCTCGCCTTCGCGGCCTTCGGCCCAGACCTCGCCACCGTGGCGTTCGACGATCCGCTTGACCGAGACCAGGCCGATGCCGTGGCCGGGGAACTCGTGCTGCGCATGCAGGCGCTGGAACGGCCGGAACAGCTTGGACGCGTAGTCCTGGGAGAATCCGGCCCCGTTGTCGCGCACGAAGAATGCCTCCACGCCATCGGGGCGCTGCCGGCGGCCAACCTCGATCCGTGCGCCATCGCGACCACCGGTGAACTTCCAGGCATTGCCGAGCAGGTTCTGCAGCAGGTTGGCGATCAGAGCCGGGTCCCCGTGCGCGACAAGCCCGTCGGCGATGTCGACGTCGACCTCGCGCTCCGGATCGGCCAGCCGCAGGTCCGCGATCGCCTGCCGGGCGATCGCGGCGAGGTCGAGTTCGCGGCGATGCACCTTGGCGCGCGACAGCCGCGCCATCTGCAGCAACGCGTCGATCAGCGCATCCATGCGCGACGTGGCCGCGCGGATACGCGAGAGGTAATCGCGGCCGGTATCGTCGATCACCGCGCTGTAGCGTTCGTTGAGCAGGCGCGAGAACCCGTCGATCGTGCGCAGCGGTGCGCGCAGGTCATGCGACACGCTGTAGGAGAACGCCTCGAGTTCGAGATTCGCCCGCTCCAGTTCCTGCGTACGCGCCGCCACCCGTGCCTCGAGCGTGCGGTTCAATGCGCGCACGCGTTCCTCGGCGCGGTACCACTCGGTGACATCGTCGATCTGCACCAGCCGCACGACTTCGTCGCCGGCCTCGCCGGGGACAGGCGCGGTGAACATGCGCACGCGGCGCCGGCTGCCATCGCTGCGGCGCAGGATCCTGCTGGCCCGGTACACGCCATCGCGTGCGTGTGCGCCGGCTTCCTCGCTGTCCACCTCGTCGGCATCGCGCCCGTCGACGAAGAAGCCGCCCATGTCGGCACCGATCAGCTGCTCCAGCGGCATGCCGACGATGGCGGCCAGGGCGAGGTTGGCATCGACGACGCGGTCATCCTCGTCGAGCAGCGCGTTGCCGACCGGCGAGTACACCATCGCGCTGCGGAACCGGGATTCACTGCGCCGGTAGGACTCGCTCATCCGCGCAGCGAGCTGGCGGGCGTGCACGCCGGTACGCGCCAGCGACCACGTCACCGCCGCCAGCAGCAGGGCCGCCAGCAGTCCCACGATCATCGTGGCCCGCGCCGGCGAGGGGCCGCTGGACGGCTCCAGTGCGATGAACTCGATCCGCCAGGTGCGGCCGTAGAATTCCTGGATGACACTGTGGCGGTCGCGATGGTCGGCGGCCGCGGCCCTGGCGAAGTCTGGATCGACATACATTTCCGCGGCCTCGCCGTGGGTGATGTCGGTGATCCGGATCGACATCGTGCGCGGCAGCGTGGCCAGCGACTGCGGCATGAAGTCCTGCATCCGCAACGGTGCGTAGGTCCATCCGCGCAATGCCGCACGGCGCGCCTCCACCGACGCCGGCAGCACGCCACCGCGGTATACCGGGGTGTACAGGATCGCCCCCTGCGGGGTGTCGTCGAACCTGCGTTGCAGGACCAGCTTCCCGGTCAGCCGCGACTCGCCACTGTCGCGCGCGGCTTCCATCGCCACCCGGCGCGCCGGCTCCGACAGCATGTCGAAGCCGTCGATGCCGTCATGCTCCGGCCGTCGCGGCTCCACATAGACCACCGGCCCGTAGGCTTCGCGCACGCCGCGCGGATGCAGTTCGAACAGGCCATTGCCATCACTGCGGCGTTCGAGCTGGAACTCGCGCAGACGATCGCCGGGAATGTAGGCCCCGTAGCCCAGCGCGTTGGGCCCGGCGCGGCGCCCGATCTGCAGGCCGTCGACGTAGCTCCGCCATTGCTGCGCAGTGGGCCGCTCGACCGAGGCGAACAGCGAGGCACCACCGCGCGTACTGAGCTCGTAGACCAGCAGCTGCTGCGACATCAGGTCGCGCACCTGGGTGGTTTCTTCGGCCATGTGCGCCTTGCGCGAGTCGCGGTCGCGCGCATGCTCGGAGCGTGCGTACAGCAGCACCAGCGACAGCGCGGCCAGCAACACCACCAGCGCCGCCGCCACCGCAAGCCGTGGATCCTCGCGCAGCCCCCGGGGCCTTGCCGTTGTGCCGTCCGTATCCCCGATCAAGCTGTTGTTCCCTTCGATGAACGCCTCCCCGCCCCCGTGCGTGCGCGCCTTGTGTCCGCGCAGGCGGCCCCTATACTGGCGCATGTCGGCGACAAACGACATTCCCGGGGGTGCACTGGCTTCGACGGGGGTCGCGAAATTGCCTGGCGCATGCCGAGGGGGTAGCTTTCCTCGTAAATCCAGCTGCAAAACTCTAGTTGCCAACGACGACAACTACGCTCTCGCCGCTTAAGGCGTAAGCCCCGAACCCACTTGTGCCTGTGCTCGTGGATGTAGGGTCATTATCACAGGAACCAGCCATGGCGGTTGCCTGTCCGCCATGGTTGAACCAACAGGCTGGTCCCGGGATGCGCTTCGCGCACCGTGCTGTTCCGGGGCGAGATCCAACGGTGCGCTAAGCATGTAGTGCCGGGGATGGAGTGCCTTCGGACGGGGGTTCAATTCCCCCCACCTCCACCATCTTCAAGCAGGACCCCGACCGGAAACGGCCGGGGTCTTCTGCTTTCAGGGCACGGAAAGCCTCGCCGACTTCACCGGTAGGACGCGCAATGGCCGCTAGCGTGGTGCCATGCCTGCAAGCGCCGCCAGACGTCGTGGCCCACCCCGCCCGGCCAAGCCGGTTGACGAGGTTCCGACGGGCAACCTCTCCGAACTGCGTGCCGCTGCGGCCGCCTGCCGGCGTTGCCCGCTCTGGCGTCCGGCAACGCAGACGGTATTCGGCGCAGGCCCGGCACGTGCGCGGATCATGCTGGTGGGGGAACAGCCCGGTGCCCAGGAAGATCTCGCCGGTCAGCCCTTCGTGGGCCCCGCCGGGCAGCTGCTGCGCGTGGCGCTGGAGGCCTCCGGCCTCGATCCTGCGCGGCTGTATCTGACCAACACGGTCAAGCATTTCAAGTTCGAGGCCCGCGGCAAGCGGCGCCTGCACCAGCGTGCGTCCGCCGGCGAACAGGCGGCCTGTCGACCGTGGCTTGCCGCCGAGCTCGACCGGCTGCGGCCACGCATGGTCGTCGCGCTCGGCGCGATGGCGGGGCAGACCCTGCTCGGCAACACGTTCCGCCTGACTATGGGCCGCGGCCAGCTGCTGCCGTTGGGTGAGTCGGACACCACGGTGGTCGCGACCTGGAACCCGTCGGCGATCCTGCGCGCGCGCGATCCGAAGCGCGAGGAGATGCATCGGCAACTTCTCGATGACCTGCAACTGGCCGCGGAGCACGTACGCGCCTGATGGCCATGGCCCCGGGTGCTAGAATCGCGCGCCTCACTGGGGAGTAGCCTGCTTCCGCAAGGAAGCGCCGGTATCAACATGCTCGGCCTTCGGCCGTGGTACCGGAGCCGTGATGGGTTGGCGAGACCAGCGGTCCACGGCGCCCGTGCGCCGTCATGGCCGTGTCCGCAACCGACTGCCTGACGCATGCACCCTGTCACGATGCTTCTGATCGGCCTCGCCATGTCGACCGACGCGTTTGCCGCGGCGGTCGGCAAGGGCGCCGGGATGCGGCAGCCACGGCTGCCCGATGCGCTGCGCGTGGGCCTGATCTTCGGGGTCATCGAGGCGGTCACGCCGGTGGTCGGATGGTGGCTGGGTCGCAGCGCGCTGCCGTGGGTGGAGGCCTTCGATCACTGGATCGCGCTGGCGCTGCTGGTGTTGCTGGGCGGCCACATGATCCACGCCGGCCTGCGCAGCGCGACGGCAGCAACGGATCGGCCCCGGCATGGCTTCTGGAACCTTGCCGCCACCGGCCTTGCGACCAGCATCGACGCGCTCGCGGTCGGCGTCGGCCTGGCGATGCTCGACGTGAATATCGTGGTGATGGCTGCGGTCATCGGCCTGTGCACGCTGGCGATGGTGACGACCGGCGTCATGCTCGGCCGCGCGCTGGGCGCAATGGCCGGGCGGCGGGCTGAAGTGCTCGGCGGCGTGATCCTGATCCTGATCGGCCTGACGATCGTCTACGAGCACGTGCTCGCATAAGCCATCGGCCACTGGGCCCAACCACGTCGGTATGACCTGGTAACGCTGCCCGGGGGACCTTCAGAAGAAGAAAGGGCCGCTTTCGCGGCCCTTTCCGTTTCGCCTCGATCCGGACGATTACTGCTGGATCGGCACCAGGGTGATCTCGACGCGGCGGTTCTGTGCGCGCCCGGCCTCGGTGCTGTTGTCGGCGATCGGACGGGTCATGCCGGCGCCGACGGTGATGATGCGCTGCTGGTTGACGCCCTGCCCGCCCAGGTACTGGGCGACCGCCTGGGCACGGCGCTCCGACAGCTGCTGGTTGTAGGCCGCGGCACCGGTGTTGTCGGTGTGGCCAGCCACCTCGATCACCGTCTGCTCGTACTGGCGCAGGGTATTCGCGACGTTGTTGAGCACCGGATAGAACTGCGGCTGGATGTTGGACTGGTCGAACCCGAAGGTCACGTTGCCCGGCATGTTCAGGGTGATGTTGTCGCCCTGGCGGACGACGTCGACACCGGTGCCGGCCATCTGCCGACGCAGCTCGGCTTCCTGGCGGTCCTGGTAGGCACCGACGGCGCCACCGGCAAGCGCGCCGGCACCGGCGCCGATCAGCGCGTGCTGGCGACGCTCGGTCGCGCTGTCGCCGCTCAGGAGACCTGCCACCGCACCGATGCCGGCGCCGATCAGCGCGGTGTTGCGGGTCCGGTTCGGGTCATTGGGGTCGCTGCTCTGGCCGGTGTAGGTGGCACAGCCGGTCAGCATCAGCGCGCCGGCGAGCGCGGCGGTCAGGCCTTTGGTCACGGAATTGCGCATGGGTCTTCTCCCTGGGGTCTGCGCCGGAGGACTCCGGCGTGTGGGTAGGCGGATCGCATGCTAGCCACGTGACGGTCGGGACCGGGTGACGGGCTGAATGCGCGGATACGGCCCATTCAGTTTTTCGACACCCGCTTGCGGGTGACCTGCGCGTACGCATCGAGCGCCGCCTGCCGACCCTCGGCGATGCCCACCAACGGTGCATGGGGGTAGCCCTGCACCTGCTTCAGCATTGCCGCGGGCGCGTCCCACGGTGCGAAGCGGTGTGCGGGCGGCAGCACCTGCAGTTCCGGCAGCCAGCGCGAGATATAGGCCGCGTCGGGATCGAAGCGCCGCGCCTGCAGGACCGGGTTGAAGATCCGGAAGTACGGCGCGGCATCCGCCCCGGTCCCCGCCACCCACTGCCAGCCCATCGTGTTGTTGGCGAGGTCGGCATCCACCAGGGTGTCCCAGAACCAGCGCGCACCGTGCCGCCAGTGCAGCCGCAGGTGTTTGGTGAGATAGCTGGCGGCGAGCATGCGCACACGGTTATGCATCCACCCGGTCTGCCACAGTTCGCGCATGCCGGCGTCGATGATCGGCACGCCGGTGCGGCCCCGCTGCCAGGCAGCCAGCACCCCCTGCTGTGGACGTTGCCAGGGAAAGTCGGCAAACCGGGGGTCGAGGTCGGCATCGACGGTATGTGGATAGTGGTGCAGCAGGTGGTGGGCGAACTCGCGCCAGCCCAGCTGCGCGAGGTAGGCATCGCCGGCATCTCCGAGGTCCGCGTCGATCACCACGTGGGCGACGCGCGCCACCGAGATCTCGCCGAAGTGGAGGTGCGGCGACAGCCGCGAGGTGCCGTCGATGCCGGGGATGTCGCGCGCGTCCCGGTAACTGCCGGGATCCGCCTGCAGGAACTGCGACAGCGCCCTCGCCGCCCCGGCCTCCCCCGGCACGAACCGCTCCCAGCAACCGTGGTCCCAGCCGCGGCGCGGCGCCAGGTGCAGGCCCTCGAGCGGTACGCCATGCGGCACCGCGTCTTCGTCCTCCAGGGCGGCAAACTGCTGCGGCGCCTGCCAGAGGCGGGGCGCACGCCACTGCCCGCGTGCGCGCTTCCAGAACGGCGTGAACGCCCGGTACGGATCGCCCTGCGCGGTTTCGACTTCCCAGGGTTCGAACAGCAGCGAGCCGTTGAAGCTCTCCGCACGCAGGCCGGCGCGGCGCAGCGCACGCTTGATGACGGTGTCGCGCGCCTCGACCACGGGTTCGTAGCGCCGGTTCCAGAACACCGCCTCGGCATCGACGGCCGCGGCGATCGACTCCAGCGTTGCCTGTGTCGGGCCGTGGAAGCAACGCAGCATCGACCCACGTGCGCGCAGTTCGTCATCGAGCGCCTTCAGCGAGCGGTGCCGCCAGGCATTGGAGGCCGCGCCCGGCGGCCAGTCGCCCTCCTCGCCCGGCGCGTGGATATGGACCATCAACGGCTGGTAGCCGCCCTCAACCGCGGCGCGCAGTGCCGGGTTGTCGTCGAGGCGGAGATCGTTGCGGAACCAGACCAGGGCGATAGGCATGGCGCAGTCTCGGCCGTCCCGGTGAGCGGGGCGTCAAACAGCGGTCGAGCCGCCGCCGGTGTACTCGCGCGGGACCCGGTCGTTGAAGCCGGTCAGCAGTTCGTAGGGAATGGTGCCCGCGGCCGTGGCCAGAGCCTCGACATCGATCCGCGCCTCGCCCTGGCGTCCGATCAGGACCACCTCGTCCTCGTTCCACGCACTGCCGTCGCCGATGTCGACCATGAACTGGTCCATGCACACCCGCCCGACGATGGGATACGACTGCCCGCGGATCAGTGCGCGTCCCCGCGACGACAGCGCCCGCGGGTACCCGTCGCCATAGCCAAGTGGCACCGTCACCACCCGGGTGTCGGATGGCGCGGTCCAGTTGCCGCCATAGCTCACCGTGCGGCCGGCGCGGACCACCTTGAAATACACCACCCGCGAGACCAACGACAGCGCGGGTTCGACCCTGATCGTGGGCCGCGAGGCCGGGTCCGGCATCACCCCGTAGACGAGGATGCCGGGCCGCACGAGATCGAGATGGGTGTCGGGGAAATGCAGCACGCCACCGGAATTGGCGAGGTGGCGCAGCGGCATCGGTGCACCGATGCGGTCGAAATGCGCGCAGGCCTCGAGGAAGCGCTCCAGCTGCAGCGCGGTCATCGGCGAATCCGGATCGTCGGCGCAGGCGAGGTGCGAATACACGCCCTCGATCCGGCACCAGCGCGAGCCGACGGCCGCCTCGATGAAGGGCCCGGCCGAGTACTCGTGCACGCCGATGCGCTCCATGCCGGTGTCGATCTTCAGGTGCACCACCGCACGACGCCCCAGCGCCTGCGCCGCGGCCTCGACCTGTCGCAGTTTCTCCACCGACGACACCGTGACCTCGAGATCGTGGGCGATGAACTGCGCCACCTGCGGACCGAAGATGCCGCCCAGCACGAGGATCGGCACGCGGATGCCCGCCCGCCGCAGCGCGATGCCCTCTTCCACGAACGCCACCCCCAGCCGTTCCACGCCGCTGGCTTCGAGGTGGCGCGCCACCGGCACCAGACCGTGGCCGTAGGCATTGGCCTTGACGATCGCCATCACCGGTACCCGCACGTGCGCGCGGATGCGCTGCAGGTTGCCGGCGATACGGTCGAGGTCGACCACGATCCGGGTCGGGCGCTCGGTGGCGGAGACGCTCATGCGAAATCCATCAACGGGCATGGCGCCCGGCTGCAGCGGATTCTAGCGGTGGCCGGCTCTGCTGTACGCAGGCGACGCCGCTGCGCGATGGGCTATTCGAAGCTGCCCATCGCGTCGTGCGCGAGGTTGTCGAAGCGGGTGTATTCGCCGAAGAAACGCAGCTTGAACGAGCCGGTCGGGCCGCTTCGATGCTTGCCGATGATGATCTCGGCGAGCCCTTTGTCCGGCGACGCTTCCTTGTTGTAGTACTCGTCGCGGTAGATGAAGATGATCATGTCGGCGTCCTGCTCGATTGCGCCCGATTCTCGCAGGTCGGCCATCACCGGGCGCTTGTCGGTACGCGATTCCAGCGAGCGGTTGAGCTGCGACAGCGCGATCACCGGCACGTTGAGTTCCTTCGCCAGGCCCTTGAGCGAACGCGAGATCTCCGAGATCTCGGTGGCGCGGTTCTCGTTGTTGCCCGGCACCTGCATCAGCTGCAGGTAGTCGATCACCACCAGCCCGAGGTCGTACTCGCGCTTGAGCCGGCGCGCCTTGGCACGCAGCGCGTCCGGCGACAGGCCCGGGGTGTCGTCGATGAAGATCTTCGACTCCTTGAGCATGCGGATCGCCGCCGTCACCCGGCTCCAGTCCTCGTCCTCGAGCTGGCCGGTGCGCAGGCGGGTGGCGTTGATGCGGCCGTTCGATGAAATCAGGCGCAGCGCGAGCTGGCTGGCCGACATTTCCATCGAGAACACCGCCACCGCCTTCTTCGACTTCAGCGCGGCGTACTCGGCGATGTTGAGCGCGAGCGTTGTCTTGCCCATCGCCGGGCGCGCGGCAAGGATCAGCAGGTCGGTCGGCTGCAGGCCCGAGGTCATCTGGTCGAATGCCTCGTAGCCGGTCGGCAGGCCGGTGATGCCGTCGCCGTTGGCGAAGCGCGTCTGCAGGACGTCGAAGGCTTCGGCCATCGCCTTGTTGATGGCGGTGAAGTCGGTGCGCCCGCGCGCCCCGGCCTCGGCGATCGCGAACACCTGCTGCTCGGCCTTGGCCAGGATCTCGCCGGAATCGCGGCCGTCGGGCTGGAAGCCGTCGTTGACGATCTCGGTGCCGACGTCGATCAGCTGCCGCATGACGGCCTTGTCGCGCACGATCTCGGCATAGGCGCGGATGTTGGCGGCCGACGGCGTGGTGCTGGCCAGTTCGACCAGGTAGGCGCCACCGGCCACCTGCTCGGCCAGGCCCTGCGATTCGAACCATTCGCCCAGGGTCACCGCGTCGAACGGGCGGTTGCGTTCGGCGAGCTCACGGATGGCGCGATAGATCAGCTGGTGGTCGCGGCGGTAGAAGTCCTTGTCGACCAGCATGTCGGCGATGCGGTCGAACGCCTCCGGCGCCAGCATCAGCCCACCGAGGACGGCCTGTTCGGCTTCCACCGACTGGGGCGGGATGCGCAACTGCTCGAGGCGGCCTTCGCGGGCATCGTGCTCGTGGCCGGCGCGATCGCCGAATCGGGGGCGGGCGGACATCTTCTGGGGAACTCCGGACAGGCGGTGCCGCGGTCATGCGGGCGGCAGGAAACATCGATGCTAGTGCCGATGGCTGTGGGTACGCGATGGAACAACCTGTGGATAACCCCGCCATGCTGGCGCCGGCCCATCTCACTGCGTGCGAACCCGACGCCGCAGAAACACGAAGGGCGCCCTGGGGCGCCCTCCGTCAGCTCCGGTCGGCAGCGCGGATCAGACCGCGACCGCTTCCGGCTCGATCACCACCTTGACCGGCGTTTCGACGTCGGCGTGCAGGTGGACGACCACTTCGTACTCGCCCACGTGGCGGAACGGGCCTTCGCCCATCACCACTTCGGACTTGCTGACCTCGACACCGGCCTGCGCCGACAGCGCCTCGGCGATGTCGCGGTTGGTCACCGACCCGTACAGCTTGCCTTCCGACGAGGCATTGGCCTTGAGGTTGACGGTGAAGCCTTCCAGCTTCGAGATGCGCGAGTTCGCGGCTTCCAGCTGGTCACGGGCCTTGGCTTCGTACTCGGCACGACGGGCTTCGAACGCGGCCAGGTTGTCGGCGGTCGCCGGCACGGCCTTGCCCTGCGGGACCAGGAAGTTGCGGCCGTAGCCCGGCTTCACGGTAACGGTGTCGCCGAGGTTGCCGAGGTTGGTGATCTTCTGCAGGAGGATCAGTTTCATGGTGTTGCTCCGTGTTCGTTAGCGGCGACGCGCGCCGCAACGGGTGCTGTCCGAACGTGCCGTCCGGGTGGACGGGAGCCTCCCCGGAGGGAGGCCCGTGCTTAGACGTTGTGGTTGTCGGTGTACGGGATCAGCGCGAGGAACCGCGCGCGCTTGACGGCCGTGGCCAGCTGGCGCTGGTAGCGCGACTTGGTGCCGGTGATGCGGCTCGGCACGATCTTGCCGTTCTCGGTGATGTTCTGGCGCAGGGTGTTGAGATCCTTGTAGTCGATCTCCTTGACACCCTCGGCGGTGAACTTGCAGTACTTGCGGCGACGGAAGAACTTGGACATGACGTGATTCCTCAGGCGGCTTCGGCGGTGTCGTCGGCCTTGTCGGCCTTCTGGGCGTCGTCACCGGACTCGTCGTCACGGCGGCGGCGTTCGCTGCGCTCGGGCTTGTCGCCCTTGTCGTCCTTGTTCTTCATGATCAGCGACTGCTCGGTGACCGCCTCGTCGCGGCGGATCACCAGGTGGCGCAGGATCGCGTCGTTGAAGCGGAAGGTCTCGACCAGTTCATTCAAGACGCCCTGGTCGGCTTCGATGTTGAACATCACGTAGTGGGCCTTGACCAGGTTGTTGATCGGGTACGCCAGCTGGCGACGACCCCAGTCTTCGAGGCGGTGGACCTTGCCGTTGCCGGTTTCGACCATCGAGGTGTAACGCTCGATCATCGCCGGCACCTGCTCGCTCTGGTCCGGATGGACCAGGAACACGATTTCATAGTGGCGCATGGTGTTTCCTTTCGGTTATCGGCCGGCGGACAGTAGATCCACCGGAAGGACAGCCCCCCGTCGCCGCCCTCGGGCGGGCGCAGTGGGGCAAGGGCTCGCCCGGCACAGGGCCGCAGCGAGCCGCGCATTATGGAGGATCAACGACTTGCCCGCAATCGCGGACGATGGGCGGCTCAGGCGGCCTTGTCGGCGTCGGTGGTGAAGCTCTCGCCGCAACCGCACTCCGCGGCGGCGTTGGGATTGCGGAACACGAACTCGTGGTTCAGCCCCTTCTGCGCGAAATCGATCTCGGTACCATCGACCATCGGCTGGCTGGTGGCATCGACATAGATGCGGATGCCTCCGTGTTCGCTGACGGTATCGCCGGGGCGCTCCTCGTGGGCGATGTCGACCATGTAACCCCAGCCCGAACAGCCGGTGCGTTCGACGCCGAAGCGGATGCCGAGCGCGCCGGGGGTGGATTCGACGAAGCGGCGCGCGCGTTCGAGAGCGGCAGGTGCAAGCGAGATGGCCATGCCGTCGATTCTAGCCCGCGCGGCATACGCGCGCCTTAGCGGCGCCTGAGTTTTCGGTAGACTGCGGCGCTTCCGACAACGATTCTCTGCACGGGATTCCAGCATGACGACGGTAAGCGTGGCGCAGGCGCTGGCGGGCAAGGTGCCCGAGGGCGGCGAGGTGACGGTGCGTGGCTGGGTGCGGACCCGGCGCGACTCCAAGGCCGGGCTGAGCTTCGTCAATGTCAGCGACGGGTCGGGGTTCCACCCGATCCAGGTGGTCGCGCATTCGGATCTGCCCAACTACGACAGCGAAGTGAAGCGGCTCACCGCCGGCTGCGCGGTGATCGCACGCGGCACGCTGGTGAAGTCGCAGGGCCAGGGCCAGCAGTTCGAGATCCAGGCGCGCGAGGTGGAGGTGGTGGGCTGGGTCGAGGATCCGGAGACCTACCCCATCCAGCCCAAGGCGCATTCGCTGGAATTCCTGCGCGAGGTCGCCCACCTGCGCCCGCGCACCAACCTGTTCGGTGCGGTCACCCGCATCCGCCACTGCCTGTCGCAGGCGGTGCACCGCTATTTCCACGAGCAGGGCTACTACTGGATCAGCACCCCGATCATCACCACGTCCGACGCCGAGGGCGCCGGGCAGATGTTCCGGGTGTCGACGCTGGACATGGCCAACCTGCCGCGCAGCCCGGACGGAAGTGTCGACTTCTCGCGCGACTTCTTCGGTCGCGAGGCGTTTCTGACCGTGTCCGGCCAGCTCAATGTCGAGGCCTACTGCCTGGCGCTGTCCAAGGTCTACACCTTCGGGCCGACCTTCCGCGCCGAGAACTCCAACACCACCCGCCACCTGGCCGAGTTCTGGATGGTGGAGCCGGAGATCGCCTTCGCCGACCTCGCCGAGGATGCGCGGGTGGCCGAGGACTTCCTCAAGTACCTGTTCCGCGCGGTACTCGACGAACGTGCCGACGACATGGCGTTCATCGCCGAGCGCGTGCAGAAGGACGCCATCACCCGGCTGGAGAAGTTCGTCAACGCACCGTTCGAGCGCATCGAGTACACCGATGCCGTGGAACTGCTGCGCAACTCCGGGCACAAGTTCGAGTTCCCGGCCGAATGGGGCCTGGACCTGCAGACCGAGCACGAGCGCTGGCTGACCGAGCAGCACGTCGGCCGCCCGGTGGTGGTGACCAACTACCCCGAGCACATCAAGGCGTTCTACATGCGCCTCAACGATGACGGCAAAACCGTCGCCGCGATGGACGTGCTGGCGCCGGGCATCGGCGAGATCATCGGTGGCTCGCAGCGCGAGGAGCGCCTGGACGTGCTCGATGCGCGCATGGACCAGTTCGGCCTCGACCGCGAGCACTACGGCTGGTATCGCGACTTCCGCCGCTACGGCACCGTGCCGCATGCGGGCTTCGGCCTGGGCTTCGAGCGCCTGGTGGTCTATGTCTGCGGCCTGTCCAACATCCGTGACGCGATCCCCTACCCGCGCGCGCCCGGCCACGCGGAGTTCTGAGCACCGTGATCCTGTTCATGGCCCTGGTCTTCGTCGGCGTCGCCATCGGCGGCACCTGCGCCTTCGTGATCTTCTGGCCGCTGTCGCTGGTGCACCTGCGCGAGCGCGAACCCGCGGTGCGCGCGCGGCTGGGCGAAAACGCGTTCCTGCGCCCGGCCGCCCTGCGCTGGCTGCTGTCGGGCGGCTACCGCGAGGTTGCCGACCGCCAGTTCACCGGGCTCGCCACGCCGGCTCGCATCGCGCTGGTGGTCACCATGATCGGCCTCGCATTCGCAGGCCTGCTCGCCCTGTGGGCGCTGAGCTGAGGAATCCATGCACGAGATCCGCGACCCCGCCGGGGAACATAGCTATGACGAGTGGTGGCTGGCGACGCTCGGCCGCACCGTGGTCTGGGCCCGGCTGCGCCTGCGTGCCGGCGGTACCGCAGAGGTGTTCGACAGCGACGGCAACACGCTGGCCTACGACAGCGAGGACACCGCGCGGGCGGCGCTGCTGGATGCGGAATTCGTCGGCTACGACGGCCTCGACGAGGACGATGCACTGGCGCGCGGGTTCTCGCTTGACGAACTCGCCCCGCCGCAGGCCACCGACGACGACCAGCTGCGCCCGCTGATGGTGCACCGGTTGGCCGCCGGCAACGCCTGACCCACCTGCCCCGGAGCCTGCGATGGACCTCGACCTCACCGGCAAGCACGCCCTGGTCTGCGGAGGGTCGGAAGGCATCGGCCGCGCGGCCGCACATGAGCTCGCCCTGCTCGGGGCCGCGGTGACCGTGCTGGCGCGGCGCGAGCCGGCGTTGCGGGCGGTCGTCGATGCACTGCCGGTTGCCCACGACGGCCAGCAGTACGGCTGGTGCGTCGCCGATGTGGCCGATACCGCGGGCCTGCAGGCGTCGCTGCAACAGCTGCTGGTGCAGCGGCCGGTCGACATCCTGGTCAACAACACCGGCGGCCCGCCGGGTGGCAGCGCCCACGAAGCCGCCGTGGATGCCTACCTCGACGCCTTCCGCCGCCACCTGGTGGCCGGGCAGACGCTGGTGCAGGCGGTCCTGCCGCACATGCGCGAACGTCGCTGGGGCCGCATCGTCAATGTCGTCTCGACCTCGGTGCGCGAGCCCATCGCAGGCCTCGGGGTCTCCAACACCGTGCGCGGCGCGGTCGCGGGCTGGGCGAAGACGCTCTCGCGCGAGCTTGCCGCCGACGGCATCACCGTCAACAACGTGCTGCCGGGCTTCACCGAGACCGGGCGCATCGACCAGATCGTGCGTGACCGCGCGGCACGCGAGGGTCGCGCCGAGGCCGACATCCGTGCCGACATGGCCGCCGGCGTGCCGGCACGCCGCTTCGCCCGGCCGGAAGAGACCGGCGGCGTCATCGCCTTCCTGTGCTCGCCGGCCGCGGCCTATGTCAACGGCGTCAGCCTGGCGGTCGACGGCGGGCGGATGGCGTCGATCTGACAGCGCTAAGCTGTGCGCATGCTGCGCTATCAACATCTCATCGGCGGGCAGCCGCACGGCTCCGAGCACTGGCTCGAGGTGGCGGACCCGGCGCGCGGCCTCACCTATGCGGACGTCGCCGACGGCAGTGCCGGGGACGTGCACGCCGCCGTTGAAGCGGCGTCCGGCGCGTTCCCGGAGTGGAGCGACTGGCCGGCCGAACGGCGCGCACGCTGCCTTGAACGGCTGGCGGACGCGGTGGAAGCGCGCCTCGACGATTTCGCCCACGCCGAAGCCCGCGATGGCGGCAAGCCGTTCGCGCTGGCACGCGATGCGGAGATTCCGCGCGCGGTCGCCAACCTGCGCTTCTTCGCCCATGCCGCCACCCAGTTCGCCAGCGAATGCCACCACGGCCAGGCCGGGCTGAACTACACGCTGCGGCTGCCGCTGGGCGTGGTCGCCACGATCTCGCCGTGGAACCTGCCGCTGTACCTGTTCACCTGGAAGATCGCGCCCGCGCTGGCCGCGGGCAACACGGTGGTGGCGAAGCCCTCCGAGATCACGCCCGCCACCGCTACCATGCTGGGCGAACTGCTGCATGGGGCCGGCTTTCCCGATGGCGCGCTCAACATCGTCCACGGCCGCGGCGCGGTGGTGGGCGAAGCACTGGTGTCGCACCCGCAGGTGCGTGCGATCTCGTTCACCGGCAGCACCGCGGTGGGCCGGCGGATCGCGGCGATCGCGGCGCCGATGCTGAAGAAGCTGTCGCTCGAGCTCGGCGGCAAGAACGCCACGCTGGTGTTCGCCGACAGCGACTGGGAAGACCAGCTCGACACCATCGTGCGCTCGACCTTCCAGAACAGCGGGCAGATCTGCCTGTGCGGCTCGCGCCTGCTGGTGGAGCGCGCCATCTGGCACCGCTTCCGCGATGCGCTGGTCGCACACGTGGGCGAACTGGTGCCCGGCGACCCGATGGATCCCGATGCGCGCATGGGCCCGCTGGTGTCGCAGGTGCACTTCGACAAGGTGATGGCCGCCATCGCGCGCGCGCGCGACGAGGGCGCGCAGGTGTTGTGCGGCGGACACGCACTCGACCGCCCGGGCTGGTTCGTGGCACCGACGCTGCTCGAAGGCCTGGGTGCCGATACCGCGACCAATCGCGAGGAGATCTTCGGCCCGGTCGCCACCCTGCAACCCTTCGACGACGATGCCCACGCACTGGCGTTGGCCAATGCCTGCGACTACGGGCTTGCCGCCAGCGTGTGGACGCGCGATCTCGCCCGTGCCCACCGGATGGCGGCGGAACTGCGCGTCGGCATCGTCTGGATCAACAGCTGGCTGGTGCGCGACCTGCGCACGCCGTTCGGCGGCACCGGGCAATCGGGCGTCGGCCGCGAGGGCGGCATGGAGGCCATGCGCTTCTTCACCGAACCAAAGAACGTGAGCCTGCCCTACGGATGACTCTGGAATAATCCGCGCATGGGCGAACTCGACAACCTCCTGCAACGCAACCGCGACTGGGCCGAACGCGTTTCCCGCGACGACCCGGGCTTCTTCCACCGTCTGTCCACTCAGCAGACCCCGCGCTACCTGTGGATCGGCTGTTCCGATTCGCGCGTACCGGCCAACCAGATCCTCGGGCTGGACCCGGGCGAGGTGTTCGTCCACCGCAACATCGCCAACGTGATGTCGCACGGCGACCTCAACGCGCTGTCGGTGATCCAGTTCGCGGTGGACATCCTCAAGGTCGAGCACATCCTGCTGGTGGGCCACTACGGCTGCGGCGGCGTGCATGCGGCGATGACCGGCACCCGCGTGGGGCTGGCCGACAACTGGCTGCGCCACGTCGGCGACCTCACCAAGAAACACGCACCGCTGCTGGCATCCGTCAGCGATCCTTCGCTGCGCCATGCACGCATGTGCGAGCTCAATGCGATCGAGCAGGCGTTCAACGTGTGCGAGACCACCGTGGTCCAGGACGCCTGGGCGCGCGGCCAGCGGCTGACCGTGCATGGATGGGTCTACGCGCTGGGCGATGGCCGCGTGCGCGAGCTGTCGATGGACGTCAGCGCACCGGAGGCGCTGGCACCCGCCTACGCCAGGGCAGTGGCCGAGGTGGCCGACGTCGCGGCGCGTGGCCGGCGCGATGACTGACGTCGTCCACGCCGGTGCCGCACCGCGCCCGGTCGGGCGCTATCCGCATGCGCGACGGGTCGGCGACCTGCTGTTCCTGTCCGGCATCGGTCCGCGCGACCCGCGCACCGACTCGGTTCCCGGCAACGTGTTCGACGACGAGGGCCAGCTGGTCGCCCACGACATCACCGCGCAGACGCGCGCGGTGTTCGCCAACGTGCGCGCGGTGCTCGAAGCCAGCGGCGCGCGCTGGGAGGATCTTGTCGACGTGACCGTCTACCTGACCGACATGGCCGGCGATTTCGCCCGCTACAACGCGGTGTGGGCCGAAGCGTTCCCGGATCCGGCCACCGCGCCCTGCCGCACCACCCTCGGCATCACCGCGCTGCCCACACCGATCGCCATCGAACTGAAATGCATCGCCGCGGTCACACCGCGCACCCCGGCATAGGCCTGCCCATCGCAGGCGCGTCATCCTGGCGCGTGCCGCTCCATGTGGAGGATTCCCGATGATTCCCGCACCGCTGAACTTCCAGAAGTGGATCGAGGACAACCGCCACCTGCTGAAGCCGCCGGTGGGCAACAAGTGCATCTACGACGGTGACTTCATCGTCATGGTCGTGGGCGGTCCGAACGCTCGCACCGACTACCACTACGAGGACGGCCCGGAATGGTTCTACCAGCTCGAAGGCGAAATGGTGCTGCGCATCCAGGATCACTCTGATGGGGAGCCGGGCCGGGTACGCGACATCCCGATCCGCGCCGGCGAGACCTTCCTGCTGCCGCCGCGCGTACCGCACTCGCCGCAGCGTGGCGAAGGTTCGATCGGGATCGTCATCGAGCGGCGCAGGCTGCCGCACGAGGACGATGGGCTGATGTGGTTCTGCGTGCAGTGCAACGCGAAGCTGTACGAGGAGTTCTTCCACCTCACCGATATCGAGCAGGACTTCTTCCGGGTGTTCGAGGCCTTCTACCGCAGCGACGACCTGCGCACCTGCAAGGCATGCGGGCATCTCAATCCGCGGCCCACGCGTTACGAGATGCAGGCGGATTCGCAGGCCGATATCACCTGAGTCCCCCCGGGTGTGCTGCCACGCCGCGCACGAGCCGTAGCCCGACCACGGTTTGATCGTCGACGGGGCCGTCGGGGCGCGCAGGGTCGGTGAGCCGGCCGCCCGGGTCGCCCGCCCGACCGGCGTCGTCTACGATGACCGCCATGCTCAAGATCGACATCCACGCCCACTACCTGCCGCGCGACTGGCCCGACCTCGCCCGCAAGTACGGCGACGCGCGCTTCCCGGTGATCCACCACACCCCGGATGGGCGCCACCGCATCTACAAGGACGGCAGGTTCTTCCGCGAGATCTGGTCGAAGACCTGGGACGCGCAGGAGCGCATCGACGACTTCGCGCGCTTCGGCGTGCAGGTGCAGGTGATCAGCACGGTGCCGGTGATGTTCAGCTACTGGGCGCGACCGCAGCACGCGCTGGAGCTGCACCAGGCGCTCAACGACCACATGGCGCAGACCTGCCGGGACTTCCCGCGCCATTACGCCGGCATCGGCACGGTGCCGCTGCAGTCGCCGCGGCTGGCGGTGCAGGAACTCGAACGCTGCATCGACCAGCTCGGCCTGCAGGGCGTGCAGATCGGCTCGCACGTGCAGCTGTCCGACGGCCAGCACTGGAACCTCGATGCACCGGAACTGTTCCCGTTCTTCGAGGCCGCGGCCGATCTCGGCGCGGCGATCCTCGTGCATCCGTGGGACATGATGGGCACCGACACCATGCCCAAGTACTGGTTGCCGTGGCTGGTCGGCATGCCGGCCGAGCAGTCGCGTGCGGCCTGCTCGCTGGTCTTCGGTGGCGTGCTGGAGCGCCTGCCGAAGCTGAAGATCTGCATGGCCCATGGCGGCGGCAGCTTCCCGTACACGATCGGCCGCATCGAGCATGGCTTCAACATGCGCCCGGACCTGGTCGCCACCGACAATCCGCACAACCCGCGCGGCTACCTCAAGCGCATGTACTTCGATTCCTGGGTGGCCGACCCGCACGCGCTGCGCTACCTCATCGATACCTGCGGCATCGATCGGGTGATGCTGGGAACGGACTATCCATTCCCGCTCGGTGAACAGACCCCGGGCGCGGGGATCGCCGAACTCGGACTCGACGCGGAAGGACAGGCGCGGCTCTACCACGGCACCGCACTCGAATGGCTCGGCCTGCCGCTGTCGCGGTTCGCATGAACCTGCGCACCAGCCCCGATGCCACCGCTGATCGTTGCCGACCAGCATCGACCACGGCCAATCCCGTTCCGGAACCCCGATGACCGATCTTCTTTCCAGCAGCCACGCCACGGCGCTCGACGCGGCCGACCCGCTCTCCGCCCTGCGCGCCGAATTCCACCTGCCACGCCATGGCGAGGGTGAGCAGGCCTATTTCGTCGGCAACTCGCTGGGCCTGCAGCCGCGCGGCGCGCGCGCCCACGTGGAGGAGGTTCTCGACCAGTGGGCACGGATCGCCGTGGAAGGTCACTTCCGCGGACCCGCACAGTGGATGACCTACCACGAGCTGGTGGCGGAGCCGTTGGCATCGGTCGTGGGCGCGGAGCCGGCCGAAGTGGTGGCGATGAACTCGCTGACCGCCAACCTGCACCTGCTGATGGTGAGCTTCTACCGGCCGACCGCCGAGCGCCCGGCGATCCTGATCGAGGCCGGCGCGTTTCCTTCCGACCGCCATGCAGTCGCCTCGCAGATCCGCTTCCACGGCTTCGACCCGGCCACCGACCTGATCGAAGTCGAGCCCGACCTGCCCGGCGGCACGCTGTCGACGGCGGCCATCGCCGGGGCCATCGAGCGCCATGGCCCGCGGCTGGCGCTGGTGCTGTGGCCGGGCGTGCAGTACCGCACGGGGCAGGCCTTCGATCTTGCGGAGATCACCCGCCTTGGCCATGCCGCGGGCGCGGTCGTCGGGTTCGATCTAGCCCATGCCGTCGGCAACCTGCCCGTGCACCTGCACGATGCCGACGCCGACTTCGCGGTGTGGTGCCACTACAAATACCTCAACAGCGGTCCGGGCGCGGTGGGCGGCGCCTTCGTGCACGCACGCCACGCACGCGCCGACCACCCCCGCTTTGCCGGCTGGTGGGGACATGACAAGGCCACGCGATTCCGCATGGGCCCGGAGTTCGTGCCCACGCCCGGCGCCGACGGCTGGCAGCTCAGCAATCCGCCAATCCTCGGGCTGGCGCCGCTGCGCGCCTCGCTGGACCTGTTTGCCCGCGCCGGCATGGATGCGTTGCGTGCACGCTCGGAGCGCCTGACCGGCTACCTGGAATCGCTGGTGCGCGGCCATCTCGACGACGCGCTGGAGATCGTCACCCCCGCGGACCCGGCGCAGCGTGGCTGCCAGCTGTCGCTGCGCGTGCGTGCCGGTCGCGATGCGGGGCGCGCGCTGTTCGAGCATCTCGCCGCTGACGGCGTGCTCGGTGACTGGCGCGAGCCCGACGTGATCCGGATCTCTCCGGCCCCGCTCTACAACTCGCATGCCGACGTGCTGCGCTTCGCTCGTAGCGCGCTGGCCTGGCGCGACGGACGTGCGCCGGGGGACGCGCCGTGAAGCCGGCCGCGGGCCAGCGCATCGTGATCGTCGGCGCTGGCCTGGCAGGTGCGCTGCTGGGCGCCCTGCTCGCCCGCCAGGGCTGGCAGGTGGATCTGTACGAGAAGCGCGGTGATCCGCGGCGACAGGGTTATGCCGGCGGCCGCTCGATCAACCTGGCGCTGGCCGAACGGGGCCGGCACGCCCTGCGCCAGGCCGATGCCGACGACGCGGTGATGCGCCAGGCGGTGATGATGCGCGGGCGCATGGTGCATTTCGCCGACGGCAGCCAGCAGCTGCAGCGCTATGGCCGCGACGATTCCGAAGTGATCTGGTCGGTGCACCGCGGCGACCTCAACATCACCCTGCTCGGCATCGCGGAAGACGCGGGCGCGCGGGTGCATTTCGACAGCCGCCTCGACGGTGTCGACTTCGATGCGCGCGAGGCGCGCTTCGTCGACGACCGCGATGGCAGCGTCGACCGCGTGGTTTTCGACGCGGTGATCGGCGCCGATGGTGCCGGTTCGGCGCTGCGTGCGGCGATGACGGACGTCATCGACCTCGGCGAACGGGTCGAGCCCCTGGGTCATTCCTATCGCGAGCTGGAGATCCCGCCGGCCGATGACGGCGGCTTCCGCATCGAGCCCAATGCGCTGCACATCTGGCCGCGTGGCGACTACATGTGCATCGCCCTGCCCAACGACGAACGCACCTTCACCGTCACGCTGTTCATGCCCAACACCGGCAATCCCGGCTTCGACACGGTGCGCACGCCGGCACAGGCGCGTGCGCTGTTCGAGCGCGACTTCGCCGATGCGGTGGCCCTGATCCCCGACCTGGAAGCGGACTGGCAGGCCAACCCGGTCGGCATGCTGGCCACGCTGTACCTCGACCGGTGGGCGCTGGACGGACGCGCGGTGCTGATGGGTGACGCCGCGCACGCGATGGTGCCGTTCCACGGCCAGGGGATGAACTGCGCGTTCGAGGACTGCGTGTCGCTGGCGCGGCATATCGGCAACGCCGACTCGTTCGAGGCCGCGTTCGCCGCCTTCGAGGCCGAGCGCAAGCCGAACGCCGAGGCCATCCAGCACATGGCGCTGGAGAACTACTACGAGATGCGCGACCGCGTCGACGATGCCGACTACCTGCTGCAGCGCGCACTCGAACTGGTGCTGCAGGAACGCCATCCCGGCCGCTTCGTGCCGCACTACGCGATGGTGACCTTCATGCGGATCCCGTACCGCGTGGCGCTGGAGCGCAGCGAGGTGCAGCGCGAACTGCTGCGCGAGGCGACGGCCGGCATCGATTCGCTCGACGCGGTCGACTGGGCGATGCTCGATGTACGCGTGCGTGAACGCCTGGCCGCGCTGGATCCGGAGCGCTGATGTCGCCCAGCCTTCTCTTCCACGATCGCGCCAGGTGCACGCTCCGACGCGATTGAAACGATGCCGTCGCCACGGCCGATGCCAGTGACTCGCCAGGACCACCGCTTTTCATGTCATCCAGCTTTCTTTTCTACGATCTCGAAACCTTTGGCAGCGATCCGCGGCGCACGCGCATTGCCCAGTTCGCGGCCATCCGCACCAACGAGCTTCTGGAGGAAATAGAAGCCCCGATCGACCTGCTGGTCCGGCCCGCCGACGACCTGCTGCCGTCGCCGGGAGCGACGCTGGTCACCGGCATCGAGCCGCAACGCGCGCTGCGCGATGGCATGCGCGAGGCCGAGGCGTTCGCACTCATCCACGAGGCGATGGCGCAGCCGCGCAGCTGCAGCGTCGGCTACAACTCGCTGCGCTTCGACGACGAGTTCATCCGCTGCGGCCTGTACCGGAACTTCCACGACCCCTACGAACGCGAGTGGCGCGGGGGCAATTCACGCTGGGACCTGCTCGACGTGATGCGGCTCGCCCATGCGCTGCGGCCGGACGGCATCATCTGGCCACGCCGCGACGACGGCGCCACCTCGTTCCGGCTCGAACACCTGGCCGCCGCCAACGGCGTGCGCATCGGCGACGCCCACGAGGCGGTGTCCGACGTCCGTGCGCTGATCGGCATGGCACGCCGCCTGCGCGAGTCGCAGCCGCGGCTGTGGGACTACGCGCTGCGCCTGCGCGACAAGCGCCATGCGGCCTCGCTGCTCGATACGGTGGCGATGCAGCCGGTGCTGCATGTCTCGCAGCGCTATCCGGCCTCGCGGATGTGCGCGGCCGCGGTACTGCCGCTGACGCGCCATCCGCGTATCGACGGTCGCGTGATCGTGTTCGACCTCGAAGGCGAACCGGAACGCCTGCTCGACCTCGATCCGGCGGAGATCGCCGACCGCCTGTACACCCCGGCGCGCGACCTGCCCGAAGGCGAGACGCGTATCCCGCTCAAGGAAGTCCATCTCAACCGCTGCCCGTCGCTGGTGGCCTGGCGGCATCTCACCGATGCCGACCGCGAGCGCCTGTGCATCGACGATGCGCTGGTGCAGGCGCGCGCGCAGCGGCTGCGCGACGCCGGACCCGCGCTGGCCGAGAAGGTGCGGCGCGTGTATGCCCAAGAGGCCGAGCGCGCGGCAACCGACGCCGACGGCGCGATCTACGACGGCTTCCTTGGCGATGGCGACCGCAAGCGCTGCGCCGAGGTGCGCGCGACGCCGCCCGACCAGCTGGGCACGCGCACGTTCGGTTTCCAGGACCCACGGCTGGACGAGCTGCTGTTCCGCTACCGCGCGCGCAACTGGCCGGAACATCTGGACGCCGGCGAGCGCGTGCGCTGGGACGCCTACCGCCGCCAGCGCCTTGCCGAGGGCAGTGAGCTGTCGGAACACTCGCTGCCGGGATTCTTCGCCGAGATCGCGCAGATGCGCCAGGCCCATGCCGGCGACGGCCGGGTGCAGGTGCTGCTCGACCGGCTGGAGGCATGGGGCCGTGGGATCGAGGTATCGCTCGGTTAGCTCCGCGCCGCACCGGCCGGCAGTGAAGCGGCGTTCGGCAGTGCCACCCTAGAATGCCCGCACACCCACGTCGCGGTCGCCAATGCCCGCCTATTTCTCCGACCGCTCCTTCCGGTTCCTGCACAGCCTCGCGCGCCACAACGAGCGCGAGTGGTTCCATGCCCACAAGGCCGATTACGAAGCGCACGTACGCGAGCCGTTCCAGCGCCTGCTGGGCGACCTGCAGCCGGATCTCGCTGCGGTCAGCCTGCAGTTCCGCGCCGATCCGCGGCCGGTCGGCGGCTCGCTGTTCCGCATCCACCGCGATACCCGCTACGCCAACGACAAGTCGCCCTACAAGCGCTGGCAGGGCGCGAAGCTGTTCCATGCGCGCCACCGCGAGGTGCCTGCACCGTCGTGGTACATCCACCTGCAGCCCGGGGAGAACTTCCTCGCCGCGGGCATCTGGCATCCGGAGACGCCGGTGCTGCGACGGATCCGCCAGTTCCTCGTCGACAACCCGCAGGGCTGGGGTCGCGCCGCGCACGATCCTGCGCTATGCCGTCGCTGGAGCCTGTCGGCCGACGACATGCTGGTCCGGGTGCCGCGCGGTTATCCCGACGACTTCGACTACCGCGACGACCTGCGCCGTCGCAACTTCGTCATCCTGCGCCCGCTCGACGATGCCACCATGGCCGGGCCGCGGCTGCGCCAGACCATCGCCCGCGAACTGGCCGCGACCGCGCCGTTCATGGACTACCTGTGCGCCGCGCTGGACCTGGAATTCTGATGGCCGCCTCTCTCTCCGCCCTCCCGACCGCCGCCCCCGCACCGCGCCATGCGGCCGCGACCGGCTGCGATGGAGGATCGACATGAGGCGCACGCGATGGCTGCCGTGGGCGGTGCTCGCGATCGTACTGGCGGTGCTGGCGTACGTCGTCGCCGGGCCGTGGCTGACCATCCGTGGCATCGAACAGGCGATCCGTAACGACGACACCCGCGCCCTCGCCCGCCAGGTGGATTTCCCCGCCCTGCGCGCCAACCTCCGCGCCCAGGCCGAAGGCCACATCGCGAGGGAGTACGGCGATCGGGCCCAGGCCAACGTGTTCGGACGGCTTGGCCTGCGGGTCGCCAGCGGGCTGGCCGGTGGCGTGGTCGATGCCATGGCCACGCCGGTGGGGCTGGCGGCACTGATGGAGGGCCGGCGCGTGTGGTCGCGCCTCGACGGCTCCCCGCCCGCGCGCAGCCTCGACGAAAGCCAGCGCCCGCAGCCGTTCCGCGAGGCGCGCTACCGCTACGAATCGACGTCGCGCTTCACGGTGACCATCGAAGACGAAGGTGCCCGGCCGATGGTGTTCGTGCTGACCCGCAAGGGCCTGCACTGGCGGCTTTCGGATATCCGCGTCTCGCCGTGAGCGTTGCCGCATCCCCCGGGGACCGGATACGGAAGCGCCCTGCACGCCGGCCATGAGACCGTGAACCGCCCGACCCGCTCGGCTGCACAGGCGTCATCGCTGGAGGTGTTTGGCATCTTCCTCCTGCTGGGCCTCACGTCATTCGGTGGGCCGATTGCCCACCTGGCCTACCTGCGCCGGGAGTTCGTCGAGCGCCGCCGCTGGCTCGACGACCAGCGGTTCGTCCATTTGATGGCCGTCTGCCAGTTCCTGCCAGGCCCTGCCAGCAGCCAGCTGGGATTCGCCATCGGCCTCGATCGTGCCGGCTGGCCCGGCGCGCTGGCCGCGTTCGTGGGCTTTACCCTGCCCTCGGCACTGCTGATGTTCGCGCTGGCCGTGCTCGCGCCGATGCTTTTACCGCACGCCGTGACCGGAAGCATCGTGCAGGGGCTGAAGATCGTCGCGGTTGCGGTGGTCGCCCACGGCCTGCTGGGAATGGCGCGATCGCTCGTGCCGGATGTCGCGCGCGCCGCCATCGCCGTGAGCGCGGTGGCACTCGTGCTGTTGACGGGCGGTGCCTGGAGCCAGTTGTCCGCGGTGGTGCTGGGGGCGCTGCTGGGCCTTGCCTTCTGCGCGCACGTCCGCGGCCCTGCGACCACCGGCCAACGCTGGCATGTCGGACACCGCGCCGCGCTTGCCTGCCTGCTGGCCTTCGCCGCGCTCCTCGGGCTGGCGTTGGCCATGCCGCTGTCGCCCTCGCCGGGTGTACCCGGCCTGCTCGCTGCGTTCTACCGGACCGGTGCGCTGGTCTTCGGCGGCGGCCACGTCGTGCTGCCATTGTTGCAACAGGCCGTGGTCGAGCCGGGCTGGATGGACGCGGATGCGTTCATCACCGGGTATGGCGCGGCACAGGCGTTGCCAGGGCCGATGTTCGCGCTGTCGGCCTACCTCGGTGCAGGGATCCACGCCGGGCTTCCCCCGGCCGCCTCGGCGGGCCTGGCCCTGGTCGCGATCTTCCTGCCCGGATTCCTGCTGGTGACCGCCACCCTGCCGGGTTGGACGCGCCTGCTCGCCCGCCCGGCGGCGGCCAGGGTGGTTGCCGGCATCAATGCCGCCGTGGTGGGCCTGCTCGCGGCAGCGCTGTACGACCCGCTGTGGGTGACGGCGATCCATGGCGTTGCGGATCTGGTGATTGCCGTGGGCGCATTCGCACTGTTGCTGACCGGTCGGGTCGCGGTGCCCTGGGTCGTGCTGTTCTGCGTGGTCGCGGCCGTGCTCACCGGCGCGGCCTGAGGCGTCCGGGCAGTGTGTGGCGGGTAGCCGTCTACTTCGCAGCGGGAACCCTGGGGAGGTTCGATATCCCGTGGGGTACATGGCCGGCGGTGACGTGCTGGCGCGCGGAATCGATGTTGTGCAGGGAATCGTCGAAGAAGATGTCGGCGCCGAAGGCTTCCAGGAACGGGCCCTTCGGCCGGCCGCCGAGGAACAGTGCCTCGTCCAGGCGCACGCCCCACTCGCGCAGCGTGCGGATCACGCGCTCGTGTGCCGGCGCCGAGCGCGCGGTGACCAGCGCGGTGCGGATCGGCGCATCCGGCCCTGCGGGAAACGCCTCCTGCAGATCGTGCAGGGCGGACAGGAAACCGCGGAACGGACCGCCCGAAAGCGCCTCGCGGGCGCGCTCGCGCTCATGGCGATGGAAGGCCTCGATGCCGCTTTCCTGCGACACCCGCTCGCCCTCGTCGCCGAAGATCACCGCGTCGCCATCGAAGGCGATGCGGATCTGCGCGCGGGCACTGGTGGCGGCTTCGCCCGCCCGCGCCGGCGGCGGCAGCGCCGCGCTCGGCAGGATGGTCGCGGCGGCAATGCCATCGGCAAGCGCGCGGCGTACCGATTCCGGATTCGCCGACAGCAGCAGCTGCGCACCGAACGGCCGGATATACGGCCAGGTCGGCTCGCCCGAGGTGAACGTCGCGCGCGAGATCGGCAGGCCGTGGTGCTGGATCGAGTTGAAGATCCGCAGCCCGGTATCGGCCGAATTGCGCGACAGCAGGATCACCTCCACATGCGGCGCATCCGGCGGCGCGGATTCGTTGAGCGCAAGCAGCTTGCGCACCAGTGCGAACGCGATGCCGGGCGGCAGGATGTCGTCCTCGTGGGCGCGCTGATAGTTCGAGTACGCCTCGATGCCCTCCTCCTCGAACAGCGCATGGCTGTCCTCGAGGTCGAACAGCGCCCGCGACGAGATGGCGATGGTGAGCGTGGAGACGGATGGGATCGACATGCGCGGATTATGCGGCGGGTGCGGCGCATGCCGTGAGACGCGACGCAGGCCCGTGGATGACCCCCGCCGTCACGCCATGAACTGTTCGCTCAGGATCCGCTCCTCGAGGTTGTGCTCGGGATCGAACAGCAGCGTGACCTGGCGGTCGCGTGCCTCGCGGATGCGTACCTCGACGACGTCGCGGACCTCGTGCGAATCGGCGGTGGCGCTGACCGGGCGCTTGTAGGGATCGAGCACGCGGAACACGACCTCGGTGTCGGCACGCAGGATCGCGCCCCGCCAGCGGCGCGGGCGGAACGGCGCGATCGGCGTCAGCGCGAACAGCCCGCTGCCCAGCGGCAGGATCGGACCATGCGCGGAATAGTTGTAGGCGGTGCTGCCCGCCGGCGACGCCACCAGCACGCCATCGCAGATCAGTTCCTCCAGGCGGGTGCGGCCGTTGAGCTCGATGCTCAGGTGCGCGGCCTGGCGGGTCTGCCGCAACAGCGAGACTTCGTTGTAGGCCAGCGAACCCACGCTGGTGCCGGATTCGGTCTGCACCACCATCTCCAGCGGTCGCAGGGTGGCGGGCTCGGCGGCGGCGATGCGCTCGAGCAGGCCCTCCGCGCGGTGATGGTTCATCAGGAAGCCGACGGTGCCGAGCTTCATTCCGAACACCGGCCTGTCCAGCGCGCCATGGCGATGCAGGGTCTGCAGCATGAAGCCATCGCCACCGAGCGCGCACAGCACATCGGCGTCCTCCGGGGCATGGTTGCCATGCCTGGCGACCAGTGTCTCCAGCGCAACGCGTGCGTGATCGGCAGGACTGGCGAGGAAAGCAATGCGCGGCGCGGACATCCGACGGCTCCCGATGGGTCGCGGGCAGGATAACGCGGGCAACGCCGCGACAGGCACCGGCCTGCCACGAACAACGATGCCCGCGGCATCACGCACGCGGGCACTCCGATCGCCCGGTCCGTCGGGAAGTGCCGACGGACCGTTCGCATGCCGGATCAGCCGGCGCCGGTACCGGCCAGCTGGCCGAGGCGGCTGACCGCCACCGAGACCGTCGGATAGTCCAGCGACTTCTGCGCGCACATCTCGTCGAGCATGCCGAGGGTGAAGCGCAGCGTGGCGTCGTCACGACCCACCCAGGCGGCGACCTTGTCATCGGCAACGCGGCCGGGCATGTCGAGCACCTGCGCGGTCAGCAGGGTCTGCTGGGTCGCGAGGTCGTCACGCAGCACGCCGCGTGCCACCGCATGCCAGCGGCCCTGCACCTCCAGCGCCTCGATCTGCGAGAACAGCCACGGCAGGCGCAGCGCCTCGCCGACGCGGAAGTGCACCTTCGCCACGTCCACCGGCTTCATCCTGCGCGCCCGCGCCAGCTCGATGATGTCGAGCGCCGAGGCCAGGTACGGCAGTTCCGCCAGCTCACGGGCGAGGTCTGCCGGCATGCCGCGTTCGGCCCACGCCACAAGGCCCGCCTCGTACTCGCCACGCTGGGAATCCGGGAGGATACCGTCGGCACGGCGGATCTCGTTGAGCGCATCGTGGTAGCGCTCCACTGCCCGGGTGATCGCCGGCATCTCGCCCTGGCGGTTGAGCAGCCAGCGCACGTACGAGCGCTGCAGGTTCCAGATCGCCTGCAGGGCATCGATCTGCGCCTCTTCGCTGACCTTGAGGTCGAGCGCGTCAAGCTGGGTCCACAGCGCACGTGCATCCAGCGTCTCGCGGCTCACGGTGTAGGCCTTGGCCACCTCGGCCGCACTGCGGCCGGTGTCCTCCTGCATGCGCATCAGGAAGGTCGCACCCATCCGGTTGATGGTGGCGTTGGTCACCGCGGTGGCGATGATCTCGCGCTTGAGCGGGTGCTTCTCCATCGCCGCGGCGTACTTCACGCGCAGCGGCTCGGGGAAGTAGCGCTGCAGCTCCTTCGACAGGTACGGGTCCTCCGGGATGTCGGAATCGAGCATCTGCTGGAACGCCACCAGCTTCGAATACGACAGCAGCACGGCGAGTTCGGGCCGGGTCAGGCCCTGGCCGCGGGCACGGCGCGCGGAGATCTCGGCGTCCGACGGCAGGAACTCGATCTGCCGGTCCAGCAGCCCCTGCGATTCCAGCGTGCGGATGAAGTGCTGCTTGGATCCCAGTCGCGACAGGCTCATCCGCTCCATCAGGCTCAGCGCCTGGTTCTGGCGGATGTTGTCCCACAGCACCAGCGATTCCACCTCGCCGGTCATGTCGGCCAGCAGCTTGTTGCGCGCCGGCAGGGTGAGCTTCTTCGCCCGCACCTGGCCGTTGAGCAGGATCTTGATGTTGACCTCGTGGTCGGAGGTGTCCACGCCGGCGGAGTTGTCGATGAAGTCCGCGTTGAGCAGCGTGCCCACCTGGGCCGCTTCGATGCGCCCGCGCTGGGTGAAGCCGAGGTTGCCGCCCTCGCCCACCACCCGGCAACGCAATTCGCAGCCATCCACGCGCAGGGCGTTGTTGGCGCGGTCACCGACGTCGGCGTGGCTCTCGGTGGAGCCCTTGACGTAGGTGCCGATGCCGCCGTTCCACAGCAGGTCCACCGGCGCCTTGAGGATCGCGTTCATCAGCTCGTTCGGGCTGAGCGCGGTGACCGAGGCATCCAGCCCCAGCACCTCGCGTGCCTGCGCCGAAACCGGGATCGTCTTGGCCGAGCGCGGCCACACGCCGCCACCGGCGCTGATCAGCGACCTGTCGTAGTCCTCCCAGCTCGAACGCGGCAGGCGGAACAGGCGCTCGCGCTCCTTCCACGAACGTGCGGACTCGGGCTGCGGGTCGATGAAGATGTGGCGGTGGTCGAACGCGGCGACCAGGCGGATGTGCTTCGACAGCAGCATGCCGTTGCCGAACACGTCGCCGGACATGTCGCCGATGCCGACCGCGGTGAAGTCCTCGTTCTGGCTGTCGATGCCGAGCGCCCGGAAGTGGCGCTTGACCGACTCCCACGCGCCCTTGGCGGTAATGCCCATGCCCTTGTGGTCGTAGCCGACCGAACCGCCGGAGGCGAAGGCGTCGCCCAGCCAGAAGTTGTATTCGGCGGAGATGCCGTTGGCGATGTCGGAGAACGTCGCGGTGCCCTTGTCGGCGGCGACCACCAGGTAGTAGTCGTCATCGTCGTGGCGCACCACGTCGTTCGGCGGAACCACCTTGCCGTCGATGACGTTGTCGGTGACATCGAGCAGGCCGCTGATGAAGCGGCGGTAACAGGCGATGCCCTCGGCCAGCTGGGCGTCGCGATCGCCGCCCACCGGCGGCTTCTTGACGATGAAGCCGCCCTTGGCGCCGACCGGCACGATGACGGTGTTCTTGACCATCTGCGCCTTGACCAGCCCCAGCACCTCGGTGCGGAAATCCTCGCGGCGGTCCGACCAGCGCAGGCCGCCACGCGCGACCGGCCCGTAGCGCAGGTGCACGCCCTCGACCCGCGGGCCACAGACGAAGATCTCGCGGTACGGGCGCGGCTTCGGCAGCTCCGGAACGCGCGCGCAGTCGAACTTGTAGGCCACGAAGTCCTTGTCCTGGCCGTCGGCCGCACGCTGGTAGTAGCTGGTGCGCAGGGTGGCGTCGATCACGCCGATGAAGCCGCGCAGGATGCGGTCCTCGTCAAGGCTGCCGACGCCGTCGAGCAATGCAGCCAGGGCCTGGCGCGCGGCGCTGTACTGCCCGGCGCGGTCGCCCTCGCGGGCCTGCAGCACCGGCTCGAGGGCCGCCATCGCGTCGGCGTTGCCGCCGGTGAGCGATGCGAACTGCGCACGCAGCTGCTCGACGCCTTCGCCGATCTGCGCGCGGGTCTCGCGGCCGGTGGCCGGGTGGAAGCGGCTTTCGAACAGCTCGACCAGCAGGCGCGACAGCAGCGGGTAACGCGCCAGCGTCTGCTCCATATAGGCCTGCGAGAACGGCACGCCGGCCTGCAGCAGGTACTTGCTGTAGGCGCGCAGCATCGCCACCTGGCGCCAGTCCAGCCCGGCCAGCACGATCAGGCGGTTGAAGCCGTCGTTCTCGGCCTCGTCGCGCCACAGGCGGGCAACGGCCTCCTCGAACGCCGGGCCGATGCGCTCGAGATCGAGCTCCACGCCCACCGCTTCGACCTCGAAGTCCTGCACGTAGAAGACGTCGCCGCCGGCATCGATGCGGTGCGGGTGCTCGGACAGCACGCGCAGGCCCATGTTCTCCATCACCGGCAGCACGTCGGACAGCGGAATGTCGCGGTGCTGGCGGAACAGCTTCAGGCGCAGGCCGCCGCTGCCGTCGGCGGAGTCCGCTGCGCGCACCAGGCTCAGGCGCAGGTCGTCGGCGGACTCGAGCGCGGCCAGCTGGCCGACGTCGCTCGCCGCCACCGCCGGGGTGGCCTGGGCGATGTAGTCGACGCTGAGCGCGCGGCCGAAGCGGCCCGCCAGCGCCAGGCCCTCGGCCTCGCCATGGCGTGCGATCAGCGCGTCGCGCAGGTCGTCCTGCCAGTTGCGCACGATCGCCGACAGCTCACGGTCGAGCGTCGCGGCGTCGATGTCGACGGTGTTGCCGGAACGCGGGCGCACGATCAGGTGCAGCTGCGCCAGCGGCGACTCGCCGACCTGCACGCTGGTATCCACGCGGTCGGCGTCGAGCACCTCGCGCAGCATCGCCTCGATGCGCAGGCGCACCTCGGTGTTGTAGCGGTCGCGCGGCACGTAGGCCAGCACCGAATAGAAGCGGCCGTAGCGGTCGGCGCGCAGGAACAGGCGGCTGCGCACGCGCTCCTGCAGGTGCAGGATGCCCAGCGCCAGGCGGTAGAGTTCGTCGCTGCTGGACTGGAACAGCTCGTCGCGCGGCAGGGTCTCGAGGATGTGCTTGAGCGCCTTGCCGCTGTGGCCGGTCTCGCGCAGGCCCGAGCGGCTCATCACCTGCTCGAAGCGCTCGCGCACCAGCGGGATGTCCCACGGCCGGCGGTTGTAGGCGGCCGAGGTGTACAGGCCGATGAAACGCTGCTCGCCGATCGCCCGGCCCCTGGCGTCGAACTGCAGGATGCCGACATAGTCCATGAAACCCGGACGGTGCACGGTGGAGCGCGCATTGGTCTTGGTCAGGATCAGCGGGTCGATCTCGCCCTCGCCGCGCGCGGCCTGCGCGGCCAGTGCACGCAGCGAGCGCGGCTGGCCGACCTCCTTGCCGCGCAGCAGGCCGAGGCCGGAATCCTCGACCGCCAGCAGGTTCGGCTCGCCGGCGCGCTGGCGCACCTGGTACTCGCGGTATCCCAGGAAGGTGAAGTGGTCATTGGAGGCCCAGCGCAGGAACTCCTGCGCCTCCGCACGCACCGCATCGTCCACCGGCAGCGCGCGGGTGGCGAGGTCCTCGGCGACGGCAACCATCCTGTCGCGCATCGCCGGCCAGTCGGCGACGATCTGCCGCACGTCGCCCAGGACGTGGCCCAGCGCCTCCTCGATCACGGCGATCGACTCCGCCGGCTGGCGGTCGATCTCGAGATGCATCAGCGATTCGGGCTCGCCCTCGCCCACCGCCTGCAGCCTGCCGCCGCGATCGCGGCGCAGCGCGATCACCGGATGGCCCAGCACGTGCACGCCGATGCCCTGCTCGGCCAGCGCCATGGTCACCGAGTCGACCAGGAACGGCATGTCGTCGTTGACGATCTGCAGCACCGTGTGCGGCGACTCCCAGCCATGGGTCTTCAGGGTCGGGTTGAACAGGCGCATGCGTGCGGTGCCCGGCTTGCGCTTGCGGGCGAACTCGAGGAAATCGAACGCCAGCGCTGCCCAGCCGTCGGCGGTGTGCAGCGGCAGTTCGTCCTCGCCCATGCGGTAGTAGAAGGCATTGGTGAAGGCCTCGGCGTCGGCAGCGCCTGCCGCGCCGGCACGGGCGCGGATCGCCGCGCGGATCGGCGCGAGGATGCCGCCGCCGGCAGTGCGCGCGGCCTTCTTCGATACCGCGCGTGCGGGGCTGTCGGCCGTCGCGACGGCGGGTTTGCGGGTGGAACTGCGTTTGCTGGTCATGGTCGGTGGGTCCGGATGCAATGAGGCCCGCGCGATGCGCGGGCCGGCCATGGGAGTTCAGTTGCCGTACGGCGCGGTCGCGCATGCGGCCGGGATGTCCGGCATGGGCAACGCGTTCGCGGCGGCGGCGTGGGTGGTCACGTCGGGGTCAACGCAGCCCGGTCTCGTTGCGGGCGATGACCAGGCGCTGGATTTCCGAGGTGCCCTCGTAGATCTCGGTGATCTTGGCATCGCGGAAATAGCGCTCGATCGGCATCTCCTTGGAGTAACCCATGCCGGCGTGGATCTGCACCGCCTGGTGGGTGATCCACATCGCCGCTTCCGATGCGGTGAGCTTGGCCACCGACGCCTCGGTGGTGAAGCGCTTGCCCTGGCCCTTGAGCCACGCGGCACGCAGCGTCAGCAGCAGCGAGGCATCGAGCTTGCACTTCATGTCGGCGATCTTGGCCTGGGTCATCTGGAACGCGCCGATCGGCTGACCGAAGGCCTTGCGCTCCTTGACGTACGCAAGCGTCGCCTCGTAGGCGGCGCGCGCCAGGCCGATCGCCTGCGAGGCGATGCCGATGCGCCCGGCGTCGAGCACGCTCATCGCGATCCTGAAGCCCTGGCCTTCCTGGCCGAGGACGTCCTCGGCGCGCGCCACATAGTCCTGGAACTCGATCTCGCAGGTGGCCGAGGCGCGGATGCCGAGCTTGGGTTCGGTCTTGCCGCGGTGGAAGCCGGCGCGGTCGCCATCGACGAGGAACGCGGTGATGCCGCGTGCCCCCTGCTCCGGGTCGGTCACCGCGAACAGAACGAAATACTTGGCCACCGGGCCGGACGTGATCCAGCTCTTCTTGCCGTTGATGACATAGCTGCCATCATCCTGCTTCACCGCGCGGCACCGCATCGCGGTGGCGTCGGAGCCGGACTGCGGCTCGGTCAGCGCGAACGCGCCGATCTCCGCACCTTCGGCGATGGCACGCACGTACTGCTGCTTCTGCTCCTCCGTGCCATGGGTCAGGATGCCGTTGCAGAACAGCGAGTTGTTGACCGACATGATCGTGGAGTGCGCGGCATCGCCTGCGGCGATCTCCACCATCGCCAGCACATAGGCGATCGGGTCCATGCCGGCACCGCCGTATTCCGTCGGCACCTCGATGCCCATCAGGCCGTTCTCGCCCAGCAGGCGGATGTTGTCGAGCGGGAACTCGCCGCTGCGATCGAAACCTTCCGCCGACGGCGCGATCTTTTCCTGCGCGATGCGGCGCGCCACGTCCTGGATCATCAACTGTTCTTCGCTGAAACCGAACTCCACGCCCACACCTCGAAGCCGAACGGAAAGCGCAAATTGTACCCGCGCACGCGGGCAAACCCCATCATCCGGCTTGACGCTCCAGACCCGCACGCGCAGACTTATCTCCATATCGCGATATAGAGATATTCATGGATCTGGAAAGCTGGTCGGCACGCCTCAAGATCCTCGCCGATGCCACCCGTGTGCGGCTCCTGGCCCTGCTCGAAGGTGAGGAACTCACCGTGGCGGAGCTCTCGGCGATCACCCGCCTGGCGCAGCCGCGGGTCTCCACGCACCTGGCCAAGCTGAAGGAAGCCGGACTGGTGCGCGACCGTCGCGCCGGGGTTTCGGCCTATTACCGCTTCGACGACGCGCCGCTCGACCCCGCCATCCGCACCCTCTGGGTCACCCTGCGCGACGGCAGCGACGATCCCCTTCTGCGCCAGGATGCCGAGCGCGTCGCCGCGGTACTGGCGATGCGCGCCGCCGACCAGAACTGGGCCGACTCGGTGGCCGGCGACATGGAGCGACACTATTCGCCGGGCCGCACCTGGGAAGCGCTGGCGCGTTCCGCGCTGCCGCTGATGGAAACCGGCGACGTACTCGACATCGCCTCCGGCGACGGCGTGCTGGCGGAACTGCTCGCCCCGCATGCCCGGCGCTATGTATGCGTGGACACCAGCGCACGCGTGGTCAACGCGGCCGCGGAAAGGCTCAAGCGCTACCGCAACGTCGAGGTGCTCGAAGGCGACATGCACGCGCTCGCCTTCGACGAAGGCGGCTTCGACCTGGTCGTGCTGATGCATGCATTGACCTATGCCGACCGCCCCGCGCAGGCGGTGGCGGAAGCCGCACGCGTACTGCGCCCCGGCGGCCGGCTGCTGCTGACCACCCTCGCCCGCCACGAGCACCGCAGCGCGGTCGAGGCCTACGGCCACGTCAACCTCGGTTTCAACGAGCGCGAGCTGCGCCGGTTCGTGGACAGGGCCGGGCTGTCGCTGCAGAGCATCAACACGGTGACCCGCGAGAAGCGGCCGCCGCATTTCGAGGTCATCTCGCTGATCGCGCTCAAACCCGCGGCCGCGGCACACGTGCCGGCGCGGGCACGCACCGGAACGCCGGCGTGAGCCGACCCGTTGCCGGTGGTCAACCCTGGCTGCAGCCGCAGCGGGTGCAGGCGCTGGAGGATGCGCTGTCGAAGCGCATCCTCGTCATCGACGGCGCGATGGGCACGCTGATCCAGCAGCATGGGCTGGCCGAAGCGGATTACCGCGGCGGGCGCTTCGTCGACGGCTTCGATGCCGAAGCCCCCGGCGAGCGCGCCGCGCACGAGCTCCGTGGCAACAACGACCTGCTCAATCTGACCCGCCCCGGCGTCATCGCCGACATCCATCGTGCCTACCTGGACGCCGGCGCCGACCTCGTCGAGACCAACACCTTCAACTCCACGTCGATCAGCCAGGCCGACTACGGCCTGCAGCACCTCGCACGCGAGCTCAACCGCGAGGGCGCGCGCATCGCACGCACGGCCTGCGAGGCTGCCGAAGCCGTCACCCCGGGGCAGCCGCGTTTCGTGGTCGGGGTGATCGGCCCGACCAGCCGCACCGCATCGATCAGCCCGGACGTCAACGATCCCGGGTTCCGCAACACCTCGTTCGACGAACTGCGCAAGGCCTACGGCGATGCCACGCGCGGCCTGGTCGAGGGCGGCGCGGACGTGGTGATGGTGGAGACCGTGTTCGACACCCTCAATGCCAAGGCCGCGCTGTACGCGATCGAGGAGGTTTTCGACGAGCTCGGCGGACGCCTGCCGGTGATGGTCTCGGGCACGATCACCGATGCCTCGGGCCGCACCCTCTCCGGGCAGACGGCCGAGGCCTTCCATGTCTCGCTGATGCACGCGCGACCGCTGTCGATCGGCCTCAACTGCGCGCTCGGCGCGCGCGAACTGCGTCCGCATGTCGAGACCCTTGCGCGAATTGCGCAGTGCCACGTCAGCGCGCACCCCAACGCCGGCCTGCCGAACGCATTCGGCGGCTACGACGAGACGCCGGAGGAGATGGCCACGATGCTGAAGGAGTTCGCCACCGCGGGCCTGGTCAATCTCGTCGGAGGCTGCTGCGGCACCACGCCCGCGCATATCGCCGCGATCGCGGAAGCCGTCCATGGCGTGACACCCCGCCGCCCTGGTGCGCTGGCGTGAGTGCCACGCGGCGACATACCCGGCTGTCCGGCCTCGAGCCGCTGGTGCTCACGCCGGAACTGCTGTTCGTCAACGTCGGCGAGCGCACCAACGTCACCGGCAGCGCGCGCTTCCGCAAGCTCATCAAGGAAGGCCGCTACGAGGATGCCGTGGAGGTCGCGCGCCAGCAGGTCGAGAGCGGCGCACAGATCCTCGACGTCAACATGGACGAGGGCCTGATCGACTCCGAAGCGGCCATGGTGCGCTTCCTCAGCCTGATCGCCTCCGAGCCGGACATCGCGCGCATCCCGGTGATGGTCGACTCCTCGAAATGGAGCGTGATCGAGGCCGGGTTGCAGTGCCTGCAGGGCAAGGGCGTGGTGAACTCGATCTCGCTGAAGGACGGCCACGCCGCGTTCGTGGCGCAGGCCCGCAAGGTGCTGCGCTACGGCGCGGCCGCGGTGGTGATGGCCTTCGACGAGGACGGCCAGGCCGACACCTGCGCACGCAAGGTGGAGATCTGCAGCCGCGCCTACCGCATCCTCGTCGACGAGGTCGGTTTCCCGCCCGAAGACATCATCTTCGACCCCAACATCTTCGCCATCGCCACCGGCATCGCCGAGCACGACAACTACGCGGTGGACTTCATCGAGGCCACGCGGATCATCCGCGCCACGCTGCCGCACTGCCACGTCTCGGGTGGCGTGTCCAACGTCAGTTTCTCGTTCCGCGGCAACGAGCCGGTGCGCGCGGCGATCCACTCGGTGTTCCTCTACCACGCGATCCAGGCCGGCATGGACATGGGCATCGTCAATGCCGGCGCGCTGCCGGTCTACGATGACCTCGACCCGGAGCTGCGCACGCGCGTGGAGGATGTGGTCCTCAACCGCCGCGCGGATGCCACCGAACGCCTGCTCGAGATCGCGGAGACCTTCCGCGGCAGCGGCGCCGCGCGCGAGGTCGCGGACCAGGCCTGGCGCCAGCGCCCGGTGGGCGAACGCCTCACCCATGCGCTGGTGCACGGCATCGACCAGTACGTGGAAACCGACACCGAGGAAGCTCGCCAGCAGCTGCCCCGCCCGCTGGATGTCATCGAAGGGCCGCTGATGGACGGGATGAACGTGGTCGGCGACCTGTTCGGCGCCGGCAAGATGTTCCTGCCACAGGTGGTCAAATCGGCGCGGGTGATGAAGAAGGCGGTCGCCTACCTGCTGCCCTGGATCGAGGCGGAAAAGGCCCGCACCGGCGATGTCGCGAAATCCAACGGCCGCATCGTGCTGGCCACCGTCAAGGGCGACGTCCACGACATCGGCAAGAACATCGTCGGCGTGGTACTGGCCTGCAACAACTTCGAGGTCGTCGACCTCGGGGTGATGGTGGCGACGCAGAAGATCCTCGATACCGCCCGCGACGTGGGTGCCGACCTGGTCGGCCTGTCCGGCCTGATCACGCCGTCGCTGGAGGAGATGGGCCATGTCGCGCGTGAGATGCAACGGCAGGGCTTCACGATGCCGTTGCTGATCGGCGGCGCGACCACCTCGCGTGCGCATACGGCGCTGAAGATCGATCCTCACTACGCCGCGCCCACGGTCTGGGTGAAGGACGCCTCGCGCGCGGTGGGCGTTGCGCAATCGCTGATCTCGCGCGACATGCGCGCGGCGTTCGTCGCCGCCAACGATGCCGACTACGCCGGGATCCGCGAGCGCCACCGCACCCGCGGCGACGCCAGGCGCCTGGTGTCGCTGCAGAAGGCGCGCGGCCAACGATTCGACGGCGGCTGGGACGACTACGCGCCACCCGCGCCGAACCGCCCCGGGCTGCATGTGTTCGGGGACTGGCCGCTGGCTGAGCTGGTCGACTGCATCGACTGGAGCCCGTTCTTCAACGCCTGGGAACTCGCGGGCCGCTATCCCGCGATCCTCGACGACGCCATCGTCGGCGCCCAGGCCCGCGAGCTGTACCGCGATGCGCGGGCCATGCTTGCCACCATCGTCGAGGAGAAATGGCTGACGGCGAAGGCCGTGTTCGGGCTGTGGCCGGCCTGCAGCATCGGCGACGACGTGGTGGTGCGTGCCGACAGTGGCGGGACCACCCTGCACTTCCTGCGCCAGCAGGTCGACAAGCCGGCCGACCGCCCGGACTTCTGCCTGGCCGACTTCATCGCCCCGCGGGAGACAGGCATCCCCGACTGGATCGGCGGCTTTGCGGTGACCGCGGGCATCGGCCTGGACCCGCATGTCGCGCGCTTCGAGGCCGACCACGACGACTACAACGCGATCCTGCTCAAAGCGCTGGCCGACCGCCTGGCGGAAGCGCTGGCCGAGGGCCTGCACCAGCGCGTGCGCATGGAGTACTGGGGCTACGCCGCCGATGAAACCCTCGACAACGATGCGCTGATCGCCGAACGCTACCGCGGCATCCGCCCCGCGCCCGGGTACCCGGCATGCCCGGACCACAGCGAGAAGACCACGCTGTTCGCGCTGCTCGATGCCGGCGCCAATGCGGGCATGTCGTTGACCGAGAACTTCGCGATGCTGCCGACTGCGGCGGTGTCGGGTTACTACTTCAGCCACCCGCGCAGCCAGTATTTCGTGGTCGGCCGGGTGTCACGCGAGCAGGTCGCGGACTACGCGCGCCGCAAGGGCGTGCCGCTGCAGCAGGCCGAACGCTGGCTGGCGACGCAGCTCGACTACGACCCGCAGTGACGCGCGATCACCACACCAGGTCGTCGGGCACCTGGTATTTCGGATCGGCGTAGGGATCGTCGCCGGCCGGCGCGTCGGGATCCACCCGCAGCGCCACCGACGGCGCGAACACCGCCTCGGCCTCGGCCAGCACCGCCGCGGTCACCAGCAGGTAGCGGCCGTTGAGCTGGGCCACGCCGAGCTCGCCGGCGTTGAGCGCCTGCAACTGGTCGGCGGTCACGTAGATGCGCTTGATCTTGCCGCCGTACTCGAAATGCCGGGCGATCTCGGCGTCCTCGCGGTTGAGCGCCTTGCCGTCGAGCAGGGTGGCCAGCCGCGCACGCGCCTCGCGGCGCAGGCGCGCCTCCTCCTGCTTCTGCTTCTCGGCGGCGATGCGCTCGTCCTTCTCCTTCTGCGCGCGGATGGCATACGCCTTGGCAAGGTCGATGTCCTCGCGCGATGCCGGCTTGCCGCGGCCGCGGGTACGCGCGTCGCCGCGTGCCGGGGGCTTGCCCGACGACGGCTTGCCATCCGGCCGGCGTTGGCCATGGCGCGCCGGGTCCGCCTTGGCGGACGTGGGATTACCGCCCGTGCCGGGCTTGCGCGCGGGCTTGCGCTCCGGCGTGGGGGCCTTGAAGCCCAGGCCCAGGAGCTGGTCGCGCAGGGTATCGCTCATCGTCGTGCCGTCGTTCCGGTCAGTAGTGCGGCGGCGGCGGCTCGTCCGCCGGGTCGGCGAAGAACCCGCCACGCGCCTGCTTCAGTTCATCAAGGCTGCGCCGCAGCAGTTCCGCGTTCTGCGCGGACTGCAGGCGCAGCCCGGCAAGCGCATCGCTCACCTCGTTGAGGGCGCGCTCCTGGAACGCGACCCGCGTTTCCAGTTCAACCACGCGCTGTTCCAGCTCGTCCATCGCCAGCTTGTCCATCACGTTTTTTCGTTCCCTTCCACGCCGGCAGGTCCCGGCTGGCGGCGCCACGTGGACGCGCCAGCCGGAACCGCGTGCCTACTGTGCGCTGGCCGGCAGCACTTCGATCAGCTCGACCTCGAACTGCAGCGCCGCGTTCGGCGGGATCGGGCCAGCGCCCTGCTCGCCATAACCCAGGCTGCTGGGGATCCACAGGCGGTGCTTCGCACCCTGCTGCATCAGCTGCAGGCCTTCCTGCCAGCCCGGGATGATCTCGGCCAGTGCGAATTCCACCGGCTCGCCACGCTGGATCGAGCTGTCGAACACGGTGCCGTCGAGCAGCTTGCCCTCGTAGTGCACGCGCACGCGGTCGCTGGTGGTCGGGGTCGGGCCGGTGCCGGGGGTCAGCACTTCATACTGCAGGCCCGAAGCCGTGGTCTGCACGTTTTCGCGGGCGGCGTTCTCGTCGAGGATCTTCTTCTCGTCGTCGAGGCGGGTCTGTGCTTCGGCAGCCTGCTTCGCCTGCATGCGCGTGGCGAGGCCCTGCATCACCTGCATGACCTGCTCGTCGTTGAGCCTGGGTTCGTTGCCGGCAAGGTTGTCGCGGATGCCACGTACCATCGCGTCGAGGTCGACCTCGTCCTCGAGCGGCTTGATCGAGTTGCCCAGGTCCAGGCCGATCGCATAGCCGACCTGCTCGCGGTTGCTCTTGAGCCCCGGCACCTGCACGGCGGGCGCATCGGCGCCAGCGGCCGTCGCGGCGCCGGTCGAGCCCTCGCCGTCCTCGATCTTCTTGCAGGCCGACAGCCCGAGGGTGGTGGCCAGCGCGAGCGCGGAGATGGTCAGGGCGCTGCGGGAAATCTTCATGGGGAACTCCTGGAAGGAAAGGTTGCGGGCGGCGCGGACAGCGCGCCGGCCATTTGGAGCGCGAACGCGATCAGAGGATGTCGAGCAGTTCGACGTCGAACACCAGGGTGGCCTCCGGCGGAATGCCTTCGGTGCCCTTGGCGCCATAGCCGAGGCGCGCGGGAATCCAGAAGCGGTACTTGCTGCCGATCGGCATCAGCGCCACGCCCTCGGTCCAGCCGGGGATGACCTGGCCCAGCCCGAAGTCGGCCGGGCGGCCGCGTTCGTAGGAACTGTCGAAGACCGTGCCATCGAGCAGCTTGCCCTCGTAGTGCACGCGCACGCGATCGCTGGCCACCGGGCGGCGTCCCGAGCCCTGGCGGACCACGCGGTACTGCAGGCCCGACGGCGTGACCTGCACGCCGGTCTCGTTGCGGTTGCCGGCCAGGAACGTTTCGCCCTCGGTGCGGTTGCGCTCACCGGCCTGCGCCTGCTGCGCTTCCATGTCCTTGCGCACGCGGTCGGAGAACGATTGCCGCAGCGCATCGGCCTGCGCGTCGTCCATCAGCAGCGGACCGCCCTCGACGCGTGCACGCAGGCCCTGCACCAGCACCGCGAGCTCGAGCTCACCCTGGATCGGCTGCAGCGAACGGCCGATATCGCTGCCGACCATCAGTCCGACCTTCTCGCGGTCGACCTCCGGCGGCGCCGCGCCGGGCGGCATGCCGGGCGGGGTCTGGCCGTTGCGCAGGGCGATGCGCTGCATCAGCGCCTGCGCCGTCTGCGCCACGTCCTGTTCCGACAGCAGCGGCTCGCCGCCCTCGAAGGCGTTGCGGATGCCGCGCTCCAGCGCCGCGTAGTCGATGTCCGGCCCGACCGGCGCGATCGACTGGCCCACGTCCATGCCGACCATGTAGCTGACCTGGGCGCGCTCGCCCTGCAACGGCTGCCCCTGCGCCAGGACCGTGGCCGGAACCGCGACCGCGCACATCGCGGCCAGACAGAGCGCGGCCGCACCGCGCATCGCTTTCTTCATTGGGACAACTCCATATGGATGACGCGGACGCGCGCCCGGATACCTGGCCATGCGCTTCCGCCCTGCCCGCGGCGCCCCGGGGGCGCTGTCGGATATCGGGCGGAGACGATGCAGCGGGCTATTGTCAGGGCAGCACGCCACGCGGGCAATCGCGCCACCGCGCGCCTTCCCGGCACGTCGAAACCGCGCCACGGTGATGGGCGGGCGATGAACCGCCGATGTCCTGCCCCGCGGGCACGATGCCTTCACGTTTTTTTTTCGACCATGCACTGCCGACCCGGCGCCCCGCCCGCCCACCAGGAGCAGCATGGCCCTCTTCCGACGTTCCAGCGAAATCCCCGTCCATTTCCACGGCAGGGTGGTGATGATCACCGGCGGCACCGCCGGCGTCGGCCGCGCCACCGCGATCCGCTTCGCGCGCCGCGGCGCCCGGGTCGGCCTGATCGCCCGTGACCCGGCGGGGCTGGACGAAACCCGCCAGGAACTCGAAGCACTGGGGGCCGAGGTCGCCACCTTCGCCGTGGACGTGTCCGATGCCGACGCCGTGCGCGCCGCCGCCGACGACTGCGAAACCCGGCTTGGCCCGATCGATGTCTGGGTCAACAACGCGATGGCCACGGTGTTCTCGCCGGTCGATGCGATGGACGCCGCCGAGATCCGCCGCGTCACCGAGGTGACCTACCTGGGCTATGTGCACGGCACGCTGGCCGCGCTGGCGCATATGCGCCCGCGCAACCGCGGGGTGATCGTGCAGGTCGGCTCGTCGCTGGCCTTCCGCGGCATTCCGCTGCAGGCGGCCTATTGCGGCGCCAAGCACGCGATCCGCGGATTCACCGACTCGCTGCGCACCGAACTGCTGCATGCACGCAGCGGCGTGCAGCTCACCGCCGTGCATCTGCCGGCAATCAACACGCCGCAGTTCGACTGGGCGCGCAGCCATGACCGGGGCGCGCCGCGCCCGGTCGCGCCGGTGTTCTCGCCCGACGAGGCCGCGAAGGCGATCCTGCACGCGGCAGCCCACCCGGTGCGCGAGTACTGGCTGGGCGCCACCACCCCGGCGACGATCCTTGCCAACATGGTTGCGCCGGGACGCATGGACCGCTATCTGGCCAGCAAGGCGGTGGAAGGCCAGCGGCGCGGAGAGGGCAAGGCCGCCCGCGGTGGCGACAACCTGTTCGAACCGGTGGCCGGGCGCCACCGCACCTACGGCGCGTTCGGGCACGAGGTCAAGCGCGCGCCGGTGATGATGTCGGCGCAGACCGCACGCAGCGGTGCGGTGATCGCCGCCTGCACCCTGGCGGCGGCGGCCGGGCTGGCGCTCGGTCTGCGCCTCGCCGGCCGTTCGGGTCGCTGACGGTGCGCCCGCTCGCGCGTCCCGCTCCGGCGCCGGTGCGCCGCATCCAGCCGAACGCGCGCCTGCTCGCAGCGCTCGACGGTCTGCCACGCAGTGCGGCCACCCGTGACATCCGCAGGATGCGCGGCCTTTCGGACGTGCTGGTGGCCGTGGTTGCGCGGGGCAGGCCCGCATGAGCCGGCCGATCGCCGATTACGCGATCATCGGCGACTGCGAAACCGCGGCGCTGGTCGCCAGCAACGGCTCGATCGACTGGCTGTGCTGGCCCCGTTTCGATTCGAATGCCTGTCTGGCGGCGCTGCTGGGCACCCGGGAGCATGGCCGTTGGCTGATTGCCCCGTGCGACGGGGAGGCGCGCAGCCGCCGGCGCTATCTCGGCGACACCCTGGTCCTGGAAACCGAATTCGAGACTGCGACCGGCACCGTGGCCGTGATCGACTTCATGACCATCCGCAACGCCCGGCCCGTGTCCGAGCTGGTGCGGGTGGTGGTCGGGCGCAGCGGCCGGGTGGAGATGCGCATGGACCTGGCCCTGCGCTTCGATTACGGCCGCATCGTGCCCTGGGTGTCGCGGCTGGAGGGCGAGGTGCTGCGTGCCGAGGCCGGCCCGCACTCGGTGACCCTCGCCTCCCCGGTGACGACACGCTCCAACGACCACGCCACCGTGGCCGTCTTCACCGTCGAGGAAGGCCAGCGCCTGCCGTTCGTACTCGTGCACAAGGCCTCGCACCTGCCACCGCCGGAACTCCCCGACGCCGAACAGGCCCTGCAGGAGACCTGCGAGTTCTGGACCGGCTGGTCGGCACGTTCGGACTACGACGGGCCATGGCGCAACGCGGTCAAGCGCTCGCTGCTGACGGTCAAGGCGCTCACCTATCGCCCGACCGGCGGCATCGTCGCCGCGCCCACCACCTCGCTGCCGGAAAGGCTTGGCGGGTCGCGGAACTGGGACTATCGCTATTGCTGGCTGCGCGATGCCACGTTCACCCTGCTGTCGCTGCTCAACGCCGGGCATCGCGAGGAAGCCGAAGCCTGGTGCCGCTGGGTCATGCGCTCGGTGGCCGGGGTGGCGTCGCAGGCACAGCCGATGTACGCCATCGACGGCGGCCACCGCACCGACGAGGTCGAGCTGGACTGGCTGCCCGGCCATGCCGACTCGCGGCCGGTGCGCATCGGCAATGCCGCCTACAGGCAGCTGCAGCTCGACATCTTCGGCAGCGTGATGGACACCCTGTACGAGGCGCGTGCCAACGGACTGGACCTGCCGCCCGACGTGCCCGAATTCCAGCGCGACATCCTCGAATACCTGGAAGGCGCCTGGCAGCAGCCGGACGAGGGCATCTGGGAGGTGCGCGGCGGTCGCCGGCACTTCGTGCATTCGCGGCTGATGTGCTGGGTCGCGTTCGACCGCGCGGTGAAGCTCGCGCGTGACTTCGGCCTGGAAGGCCCGGTCGACCGCTGGGAGCAGACCCGCGACGCCATCCGCGCCGAACTGCTCGAGCGCGGCTACGACCACGAACGTGGGGCATTCGTGCAGGCCTATGGCGAGCCCCATCTGGACGCCGCCGTACTGCTGATGCCGATCCTGGGCTTCCTGCCGGCCGATGACCCGCGCATGGTGTCCACCATCGACGTGATCGAACGCGAACTCTCGCGCGACGGCCTGCTGCTGCGCTATGACCCGAAGGCGGCGGGTGATGGCCTGGACGGCGAGGAAGGCGCATTCCTCGCCTGCACCTTCTGGCTGGCCGACAACCGGATCCTGCAGGGCCGCGAGGACGAGGCACGTGCCCTGTACGAACGCCTGCTTTCGCTATGCAACGACGTCGGCCTGCTGGCCGAGCAGTACGACGTGGAGAACAACTGCCAGGTCGGCAATTTCCCCCAGGCGTTCTCCCATTTCGCGCTGATCGACACCGCGTTCAATTTCGCCGGCCGCCGTGGCGCCGCGCGCGAGGCCCGTCAGGACTGACCTGCACGGCGGTTACCGCAGCACGACCCTGCTTCAGGGCGAGCCCAGCGCGCGCTCGATCGCGCTGACGATCGCGGGATCATCCGGCGGCGTGCGGCTGCCCCAGCTGTCCACCAGCCTGCCGTCGCGACCGATCAGGTACTTGTGGAAGTTCCACTTCGGTACGTCGCCGTCGCTTGCGGCCGCAAGATCGCGATACAGCCCGGTGGCCTGCGGGCCGACCACGTGCACGCGCTCGAACATCGGGAAACGGACGCCGTAGGTCAGGGTGCAGAACTCGCGGATCTCGGCCTCGTCCTCGAATTCCTGCTCGCGGAAGTCACCCGAGGGGAATCCGAGCACCGCGAAGCCGCGCGTGGCGTATTTCGAATGCAGCGCTTCCAGCGCCTCGAACTGCGGCGCCAGCCCGCATTTGCTGGCGGTGTTGACCACCAGCAGTACCCGGCCGCCATAGGACTCGCGCAGATCCACCGGCTCACGCCCCGCCAGCGGCCGGTACGTGTGGTCCAGCAGCGTGTCCGCGGCCTGCACCGGCGTGAGCAACAGCATCAGGAAAATCCCGCAAACCGCTGATTTGAATCTCATCACACTGACTCCTTGGGGACCGGACCGATCCTGCCATCAGTTGGGGATACCAGCTGCTTGACCTCAACTGTTCTGGTGTTATAGTTTCATACAACACCGATTAACCAGGGCAGGAGGTTCGACATGAACCGCAAGCTCCACAACACGATACTGGCTTTCTCGTTCACCGGCCTTGCCGGTGTCCTGATGCTGCTGGCCGCCAGCCCGTTGCCGCAGGCGCCAGGTTCCACGATCGCGCACCTGTCCGGTAGCCACGATGATCCCAGCGTGCACGGCACCGCCATCGGCACCTCTGCGGTCGCCGCCACGGCCGATGCGCTCTCCGCCCGGGGCAGCACCCGGGCCTCGGTCGAACCGGACGAAGCCCAGTCCGCGCCGCGGCGCGCGCGCCGCCGCCACCAGGCGCTGGCAATGCCGTACTTCTCGTTCGCGCAGGGACTGCGCCCGGTAGGGAGCTGACCCATGGCCGACATCCAGTGGAGCGATGGCGCTCCCATCTACCGCCAACTCAAGGAACGGGTGATCGCGATGATGCTCGACGGCGTACTCAAACCCGGCGACGCCCTGCCCTCGGTGAGGCAGGTCGCCGCCGATTACCAGCTCAACCCGATCACCGTCTCGCGCGCCTACCAGGAACTCGCGGACGAGGCGCTGGTGGAAAAGCGCCGCGGGCTGGGCATGTTCGTCACCGAAGAAGCGTCCAGGAAACTGTTGTCCAACGAGCGCGAGCGCTTCCTCAACGAGGAATGGCCGCTGGTACTGGAACGCATCCAGCGCCTGGGCCTGGACCTGGATGAACTCACGCGACCGCTGCGCACTGGAGGTGCCGAGTGAACACGCCGTCCAACGTCACGCGACCCGACGTCACCCTGCCCCATGTCATCCAGGCACGCGGCCTGCGCAAGGCCTATCGCCACTCCGTGGCGCTGGCCGATGCCAGCTTCGCCATCGAGCCCGGGCGCATCGTCGGGCTGATCGGCCCCAACGGCGCCGGCAAGACCACCGCGCTCAAGGCGATCCTCGGCCTGTTGCAGGTCGACGGTGACCTGCAGGTGCTGGGGCTCGACCCGCGCCGCGACCGCGACCGGCTGATGAACGATGTCTGCTTCATCGCCGATGTCGCGGTGCTGCCACGCTGGATGCGCGTGCGCGAGGCCATCGACTACGTGGAAGCCGTGCACCCGCGCTTCGACCGCAGCCGCTGCGAGCGCTTCCTGGCCAACACCAGGCTCACCCCGAAGATGCGGGTGCGCGAGATGTCCAAGGGCATGATCGTGCAGCTGCACCTGGCGCTGGTCATGGCGATCGACGCCCGCCTGCTGGTGCTCGACGAGCCCACCCTGGGCCTGGACATCCTCTACCGCAAGGAGTTCTACCAGCGCCTGCTGGAGGACTATTTCGACGAGCAGAAGACGATCCTGGTCACCACCCACCAGGTGGAGGAGATCGAGCACATCCTCACCGACGTGATGTTCATCCGTGACGGCCGGATCGTGCTGCAGTCGACGATGGACGAGGTCGGCGAGCGCTTCACCGAGGTGCTGGTCAATGCCGACCGCCTCGACGCCGCCCGTGCACTGGGCCCGGTGAACGAGCGCAGCCTGCCGTTCGGCAAGACCGTGATGCTGTTCGACGGCGTGCCCGTCGCGCGCCTGGCCGAGTACGGCGAAACCCGCAATCCCGGCCTCGCCGACCTGTTCGTGGCCCAGATGAAAGGAACCTACGCATGAATGCCCACGTCGAAACCCCGGCCATGGGGCGCGCCACGAGGCCGCGCGCGCATCCGTTTCCGATGCTGCTCCGGCGCGAATACTGGGAACACCGCGGCGGCTTCCTGTGGGCGCCGCTGATCGCCGGCGGCATCTCGCTGTTGCTGACGATGATCTTCGCGGTGGTCGCCTCGGTGATGGCACGCCGGGCAATGGCCGATGGCGAGCTGCAGATCGACGGCGTCACCATCAACGGCCTCGACCTCGGCATGATCACCAGCCGGATGAGCCCGGTCGAATTGCAGCAGCTCGGCGAGGCCTTCGATGCCAGCCTGCTGATGGCCTCCAGCTGGCCGTTCATCGTCATGGCCTTCGTGGTGTTCTTCTACTGCCTGGGCGCGCTGTACGACGACCGCAAGGACCGCGGCGTGCTGTTCTGGAAGTCGCTGCCGGTGTCGGACCGCGACACCGTGCTGTCGAAGGTCGCGAGTGCTGCGCTGGTGGCGCCGCTGCTGGCAACCGCGGCCGCACTGGTCACGATGCTGCTGTTCGCGATCATCGTCAGCGTGCTGGTGGCCGCGCACGGCGGCAACGCCTTCCAGCTGGTGTGGGCCTCGGGCGGGCCGTTCCGGATGGCGGCGTTCGTGCTCGCGGCGATTCCGGTGTACGCGGTCTGGGCGCTGCCGACCATCGGCTGGCTGCTGCTGTGCTCGGCCTGGGCGAAGGGCAAGCCGTTCCTGTGGGCGATCGTGATCCCGGTGCTGCTGGGGGTGTTCGTCTGGTGGTTCGAGGTGATGGGCTACTTCGGGCTGCAGGCGGAGTGGTTCTGGCAGAACGTGGTGGCACGCATGCTCCTGAGCGTGGTGCCGGCCGGCTGGATGGACGCGGTCAACCTGCATGCCATCGATGCCCCCGGCGACCTGCGCGACGTGCTCAACCTGCGCGCCATGTACTCCACCTTCCTGTCGCCGAAGATGTGGATCGGCGCCGCGGCGGGCGCGTTGATGATCGCCATCGCGGTGCGCCTGCGCCGCTGGCGCGAAGAGATCTGAGTCCGCACCGCGTGCGGGAACCATTCCTCAACAAGGACGCCTGATGAAAGCCACCGCCACCCTGCTGCTCTGCCTGCTCCCCGTCGCCGGATTCGCCCAGGAACGCTGCGCGCACAGCCAGCCGCAGGAGCTCGTCCTGGAAACCGCCGGCGCCAGGCGCGTGATGTTCGACATCGGCCCGCACACGCTGCGCCTGCAGGGCGCAGGTGGCAACGACCACCGGATCGCCGGCCGCGCCTGCGCCTCCAGTGCGGGCGACCTGGAACGCCTGTCGGTCACCCAGGCGCTGCGTGGCGACACCCTGCACGTGACCCTGCAGCGTGCGGACCGGCGCGGGCTGTCGTTCGGCGACCGCTATGCCTACCTGACGCTGGAAGGCACGGTGCCCGACGACGTCCTCGTGCAGCTGCGCGTGGGCTCGGGCGATGCCTGGCTGACCGGCGCCGCCACGGCGAGCGCCGACGTCGGCTCGGGTGATGTCGACGTGCGCCAGGTCCGCGGCCTGCTGACCGCCAAGGTCGGCTCCGGCGACGCCGCGCTGGGCGGCCTGGGCGCGCTCAAGATCCTCTCGCTGGGCTCGGGCGACATCGAGGTCCAGCAGGTGCGTGGCGACGTCGAAGTCGGGAGCATCGGCTCCGGCGATTTCGAACTGCGCGGTGCGGGCGGCAACGTCGACATCGGTTCGATCGGCTCCGGCGACGCGTCGCTGGCGGATGTCACCGGCGACGTCGTGCTGGGTTCCATCGGATCCGGCGACTTCGACGTGCGCAACGTGCAGGGCGGGCTCACCGTCCGCTCCAGGGGCAGCGGCGACGTCGACCACCGCGATGTCGCCGGCACCGTCGACCTTCCCCGCAAGCGCTGACCCTCCTTCCGCAGCGGAGCCTCCCATGCACACCTCACGAAACCGCATCCTTCCGCCGATGCTGTCGGCCTGCCTGCTCGTGGCGATGCTTGCGCCCGCACCACCCGGCCAGGCGGCGGATGGCGGCGTCAACCAGGAGATCAGCAGCGAACTCGCCCAGGCCCGGCGCGAGGTGCAGGCCGATCTCGCCAAGGCACGCCTCGAGCTTACGACCGGCAACATCGACGTCGCCCGTAGCCTGCGCCCCGGCCAGGCGTCCGAGGAGGCCGCCTCCGCGCTGCCGACGGCGGAGATCACCCCGGACGGCGACTTCCTGGTCGACGGCGAGGCCGTGGCCGTCAATGCGGCGCAGCGCCGGCAATTGCTGGACTACCGCGGGCGGGTGATCGCGATCGGCCTTGCCGGGATCGACATCGGCGAGCGCAGCGCGCAGCTTGCGATCGATGCGGTCGACCGTGGGGTGTTCAGCCTGATGGTCGCGGCCATGACAGGCAGCCTGGAACGACAGCTCGAGAAACAGATTGCCACCGCCGTCGAATCCGACGTACGCGCGATCTGTGCCCGCCTGCCGGCGCTGTACGCGTCGCAGCAACGCCTCGCCGACAGCCTGCCCGCGTTCCGGCCCTACGCCACCATGACCGTCGACGAGGCCAGCGACTGCGAGCGCCAGGTCCGCCGCGAATTCGCCAGGCGCTGACCATCTGCCGCCGTCCCTGGCCGGGCACGTGCACGGCCGATGGGATGGCTCCGCTTCGCCCACATTTCTTTCGGACTCCGGAGACCGCCATGACCCGCTCCCTTCCCGCCCTGCTGCTGCTCTGCCTGCTGCCGCTGTCCGCCTGCAGCAACCCGGCTCCGCCCGCCACCGGTGACACCGCGGAACCGGATGAGGGCCTGGTGGCGCGCACCACCCGCCAGGCCATCGGCAAGGCCCGCGAGGAACTCGCCACCGCCGACATCGGCGTGGGCGGCAAGGGCGACGGCCGTGGCTTCAGTTTCGGCGACGGTGCCCGCACGGACGGCCTGCCGCCGGCAAAGATCAGCCCCGCGGGCGACCTGCTGATCGATGGCGAACCCGTGCCGCTCGACGACCGCCAGAGGGCGCTGGTGCTGGCCCACCGCGCCAACGTGATCGCGGTGGCCGATGCCGGCATGGAGATCGGCGCGCAGGGCGCGGCCCTCGGGCTCGACGCGGCACGCGGTGCGCTGGGCGCGCTGTTCACCGGCGGTAGCAAGGAATTCGAGGCACAGATGGAAGCCGAAGGTGCGCGCATCGAACAGGCGGCGCTGGGCCTGTGCGGACATCTGCCGGCAATGCTCGAATCACAGCAGGCGCTCGCCGCCGCGGTGCCCGCCTTCGTGCCCTACGCGACGATGACCGGAGACGATGTCGAGAACTGCCATCGCAAGCTTGAAGAACGTGATGCAGCGGCGGAAGCCGCCACGGCGCCAACGTCAGCCGGCTGAGCTGCAAGCGGTCGCCGTGCCACACCCGCGCCCGGCAGCTGGGGCTCAGCCGCCTCCGCCGCCGGGTTTGCCGTGGATGCCACCGCGGGTCAGCGCTTCCGGGTCCAGCAGCGCGCGCAGGGTCTTTTCATCCAGGCCGCTGTCCTCCAGCGCGATGTCCAGTACCGGCCGGCCTTCGGCGTAGGCGCGCTTGGCGATCGCCGCGCCCTTCTCGTAACCGATCACCGGGTTGAGCGCGGTGACCAGGATCGGGTTGCGGTCCAGCGCGGTGGCGATGATGTCGCGGCGCACGCTCAGGCCATCGATGACGCTGTCGGCCAGCAGGCGCGACACGTTGGCCAGCAGCTGGATCGACTCCAGCAGGTTGGCCGCGATCAGCGGCAGCATCACGTTGAGCTGGAAGTTGCCGCTCTGCCCGGCCACGGTGATCGCGGTGTGGTGGCCCATCACCTGCGCGCAGACCATGCCGACCGCCTCCGGGATCACCGGATTGACCTTGCCCGGCATGATCGAACTGCCCGGCTGCAGCGCCGGCAACTCGACCTCGCCCAGGCCCGCGAGCGGCCCGGCATTCATCCAGCGCAGGTCGTTGGCGATCTTCATCAGCGCCACCGCCAGCGCGTTGAGCTGACCGGACATCTCCACTGCATCGTCCTGCGAGGCGATGCCTTCGAAGCGGTTCTCCGCGCTGGCGAACTTCACCCGCGTCTGCTTCGACAGCGCCGCGCACACGCGCGCACCGAAACGCGGATCGGCATTGATGCCGGTGCCGATCGCGGTGCCGCCGATCGGCAGCCGGCGCAGGCGTTTGAGCGCATCGGCGATGCGGGCCTGCGCCGATTCCAGCTGCGCCGACCATGCGCCGAACTCCTGCGCGAACGTCAGCGGCATCGCATCCATGAGGTGGGTCCGCCCGGTCTTCACCACCTTCTTCAGTCCGCGCGCGCGACGGTCGATGGTCCGGCGCAGGTGGAGGATCGCCGGCTGCAGGTCCTCTTCCGCCGCCAGTACCGCACCCACGCGCAGCGCGGTCGGGATCACGTCGTTGGAGCTCTGGCCGAGGTTCACGTGATCGTTGGGGTGTGCCTTGCGGCCGCGCGCCGAGGCCAGCGCGGCGATCACCTCGTTGGCATTCATGTTCGATGACGTCCCGGACCCGGTCTGGTAGATGTCGATCGGGAACTGCGCGTCGTGGTCGCCGTCGGCCACGGCAAGCGCCGCACGCCGGATCGATGCGGCAAGGCGCTCCGGCAACAGCCCGAGACCACCATTGGCATCGGCCGCGGCGGCCTTCACCAGCCCCAGTGCACGGATGAAACCGCGTGGCATCGGCCGCCCGGAGATCGGGAAGTTCTGCACCGCACGCTGGGTCTGCGCGCCCCACAGCGCATCGGCGGGCACCTGCAGTTCGCCCATGCTGTCGTGTTCGGTACGAAAGGACTCCGGCATGGCGCTCTCCTGTGCGGTGATGGCGGGCCACAGGCTCCGCCGGGTGTGTTCCCGAGGATACGACAGCGACGGTGCAGGCCCGGGATGCCGCCACACGCCACTGGCGCGTCATCGTGAGCGCCCCTGCAGGCCCGGCACGCGAACCACCGCGCCTGCAGCGCTGTTCGATCCCGCATAAAATGCGCGCCCGTCCGTTGTGCAGCATTCCCATGTCCCACGCCCTGCTCGCCCTGTCGCCGCTGGATGGCCGTTACGCATCGAAGGTGGATGCACTGCGCCCGGTGTTTTCCGAGTACGGGCTGATCCGCGCCCGCGTGCGCGTGGAGATCGAATGGCTGCTGGCACTTGCCGCGGAGCCGGGCATCGTCGAACTGTCACCGTTCGATGACGCCGCCACCGAGCGCCTGCGCGCGATCGCCGATGACTTCTCGGTCGAGGATGCCGCGCAGGTCAAGGCGATCGAACGCACCACCAACCACGACGTCAAGGCAGTCGAGTACTTCATCAAGGACCAGCTGCGCGATGCGCCGGGCCTGGCCGGCGCGCTCGAGTTCGTCCACTTCGCCTGCACCAGCGAGGACATCAACAACCTGTCCCATGGACTGATGCTGGAACAGGCGCGGCGCGAGGTGCTGCTGCCGACGCTGCAGGGCATCGCCGACAGGCTACGCACCATGGCGCACGCACAGGCCGGGCAGCCGATGCTGTCGCGCACGCACGGTCAGACCGCATCGCCGACCACGCTCGGCAAGGAGCTGGCCAACGTGGTCGCGCGCCTCGAACGACAGATCCACCAGATCGCCGCGGTCGAGTTCACCGGCAAGATCAATGGCGCGGTCGGCAACTACAACGCGCACGTCGCCAGCTACCCGGATGTCGACTGGCCGGCGTTCGCGCAGCGCTTCGTCGAGGGCCTGGGGCTGGTGTTCAACCCCTACACCACGCAGATCGAGCCGCACGACAACATCGCCGAGATCGGCGATGCCGCCCGCCGCGCCAACACCATTCTGATCGACCTCGCCCGCGACATCTGGGGCTACATCTCGCTGGGCTACTTCAAGCAACGGCTCAAGGAAGGCGAGGTCGGCTCCTCGACGATGCCGCACAAGGTCAACCCGATCGATTTCGAGAACGCCGAGGGGAATTTCGGCATCGCCAATGCGCTGTTCGAGCATTTCAGCGCCAAGCTGCCGATCAGCCGCTGGCAGCGCGACCTGACGGATTCGACCGTGCTGCGCGCGCTCGGCACCGCCTTCGGCCACACCCAGGTGGCGCTGGACGCGCTGTCGCGTGGCCTCGGCAAGCTGGAAGTGAACCCGCAGCGGCTCGACGCCGACCTCGACGCGTCGTGGGAGGTGCTGGCCGAGGCGGTGCAGACGGTCATGCGGCGCCACGGCCTGCCCAACCCGTACGAGCAGCTGAAGGCGCTGACCCGCGGCCAGGGCATCACCGCGGAATCGATGCGTGCCTTCGTCGAGTCGCTGGAGCTGCCGGAGGATGCGAAGCAGCCGCTGCGCGAACTCACCCCCGGCGGCTACACCGGGCTTGCGGAGCACCTCGCCCGCGGGATCTGAACGATCGGCCGGCGGAAAGCGCAAGGCCTCGTGCCGCGCGTCCGGCCAATGCTGCAGGGAGGAAGTGCCGATGTCCGTCTCCATCCTCGTCAACCTCGACGTTCCCGATCTCGCCGCAGCCGAGGCCCTGTACACGACGGCATTCGGCCTGCGCGCCGGGCGCCGTTTTGGCGCGCATGGCGTCGAACTGCTCGGCGCGCAGGCGCCGGTCTACCTGCTGGTAAAGGCGGCCGGCAGCACCGCCGCCGCGACGCGTCCGCGCGACTATGCCCGCCACTGGATGCCCTGCCACCTGGACGTGGTGGTCGACGACCTGGACGTCGCGCTGACCCGGGCGCTCGGTGCCGGCTTTACGCAGGAAGGCGATGTGCGCGAAGCGGACTGGGGGCGGATCGTGCAGATCGCCGATCCGTTCGGGCACGGCTGGTGCCTGCTGCAGTTCCTCGGGCGCGGCTACGACGCGATCGCCACCGCGCCGGCCTGATCCGGACGCGCCCGCGGCATCGGTTTTCGCGTGAGGCGGATCCGGTTTTCGCGTAGGCTGCGGCCCCATGAGCCGCCCCCCATTCCCGATTGAAATCGACGCCAGCCGGACGCCCGAAGGCGGCCCGCTCGGCATGTCCGCCGAACGCTTCCTGCGCGACTACTGGCAGCAGCGGCCGCTGCTGGTCCGCAACGCGTTTCCCGGCTTCGTCTCGCCGATCGAACCCGACGACCTCGCCGGCCTGGCCTGCGAGGACGGCGTGCTGGCGCGCATCGTCGAGCACGACCGCGCAGCCGACCGCTATGGCCTGCGCACCGGTCCGTTCCCCGAAGACGCCTTTCCCGGCATGCCCGACCACGACTGGACCCTGCTGGTGCAGGACGTCGACAAGTGGGACGCCGACATCGCGGCGCTGCTCGACGCCTTCACCTTCCTGCCGCGCTGGCGCATCGACGACATCATGGTGAGCTTCGCCGCCACCGGCGGCTCGGTCGGCGCGCATATCGACCAGTACGACGTGTTCCTGCTGCAGGCCCAGGGCCAGCGCCGCTGGCAGATCGACGCCCGCGCCAACCCGCCGACCGCCTTCCGCGACGATGCGGAGTTGAAGCTGCTGCGCCAGTTCGATCCCAGCCACGACTGGGTGCTCGACGCGGGCGACATGCTCTACCTGCCGCCGGGCATGCCGCACCATGGTGTTGCGGTGAATCCCTGCCTGACGTTCTCGGTGGGCACGCGCGCGCCGTCGTCGGCGGAACTCATCACCGACTGGCTCGACACCGTGGTGGCCGATGCCGACGACAGCATCCGCTACCGCGACGCCGGCATGGCGCCCCCGAAAGACCCGTGGGAGATCGACGCGCTGGCGATGGGTCGCGTGATCGAGGCCCTCAACGCGTTGCGGATGAACGACCCCGACCGCCTCGGCGACTGGTTCGGCCGCTTCATCACTCTCTACCGCGCCGGCGCGGAGGCCATGCCGGGGGGCGAAAGCCGCCCGCGCATCGAGGTGGAATGGGACCTGCGCGCCGGCGGCGCCCTGCACCGCCACCCGTGGACGCGGATGGCCTGGCGGCGTGCGCGCCGCGGCGCGCGCCTGTACGCATCGGGCCAGGAATTCGGCCTGCCGGTCGCGGACGCGCGCGCGCTTGCCGCGTCGGCGCGGGTGGACGATGCGCTGTACTCGCGCCTGTCCGACACCGGCCGCGACGCCGTGATCGCCCTGCTCGAGGCCGGCCATTACCACCTGCTGCCGCCCGACGACGGCGAGTGGGACGGTGCGGAGGACGGCGACGGCGTGGAGATCGACGGGCGATGAGCGGCCAGCCGCCGCCCGGGCCGTTCCAGGTCGCCACGGCCGACTGGACACGCGACCACGCCGCACTGTTGCAGGTGCGCGGCGTGGTGTTCATCGAGGAACAGGGCGTTCCGGAAGCGCTGGAGCGCGACGACGACGACCCGCGCAGCACCCATGTCATCGCCCGCGATGCCGGCGGCCGCCCGATCGGCACCGCGCGGCTGACCCCGCAGCGGCGGATCGGCCGCATGGCCGTGCTGCGCGAGTGGCGCGGCAAGGGGGTCGGCGACGCGCTGCTCGAGGCGCTGCTGCGCGAGGCGCGTACGCAAGGGCTGTCCGAGGTGGCGCTGCATGCCCAGGTCGAGGCCATCGGCTTCTACACCCGGCACGGCTTCGTCCCCGAGGGCGCGCGCTTCGACGAGGCCGGGATCCAGCACCAGACCATGCGCCGTGCGCTGGCGCGGCCGCAGGCGATCGAGGACCGCGATGCCGCGGCGGCCATCGTCTGCGCGCTGGTGCATGGCGCACGCCGGCGGCTATGGGTGTACAGCCGCGAGCTCGATCCGGGCCTGTTCGACGACCCCGAGGTCCTGGCGGCGCTGCGCCGTTTCGGCACCCGCGGCGGCGGTGTCGAGGCGCGCTTCCTGCTGCAGGACCCGGCCGCCGCGCAACGAGCGCATGCGCCGCTGCTGCCGCTCGCCCAGCGCCTGTCGAGCGTGTTCACGTTCCGCGTGGTCGAGGAACCGGTGGACCGCGGTTACGCACCGGCCTACATCGCCACCGACGCCGGCGGCTATTACTTCCGCACCCTCGGCAACCGGTTCGACGGCGAGGCTGAACTCGACGCCCCGGGCCGGGCGCGCCAGCTGCGCGACACCTTCCTGCCAGTGTGGGAACGCGCGCGCCCGGCCAGCGAATTCCGCGTGCTCGGGATCTGACCCGGCAGCCGGCGACAACATGAACGGGGGTGCCGCGGCACCCCGGTGGCGCCGGCAACGGGTCGCCCCCTTCGGTGTGCTGGGGCTATAATCGCGTTCTTTGCCGCATCCCGACCCGGGCGGCCGCTGTAACCACGTCCGGGCCGTCTCCCGCCCCCTCTATCCGAGCCCAAACCCCCGACGTGGACAGTCTTCTCAAGCAGTTCGCCCAGTCTTCCCAGCTCGGCGCCAACGCCGCCTATATCGAGGATCTGTACGAGCAGTACCTCGTGGATCCCGACAGCGTCGGCACCAAGTGGAAAACCTGGTTCGACGGCTTCAAGGGGCGGGAGGCCGGCGACGTGCCGCACTCGGTGGTCATGGACGCGGTCGCCCGCGCCGGCCGCGAGGCCAAGGCCGGTGTCATCACCGCTGCCGGCGGCAACGGCGGCGACCTCGACGCCCAGCGCAAGCAGGGCTCGGTACTCAAGCTGATCACCGCCTACCGTTCGCGCGGCCACCTGCAGGCGGATACCGATCCGTTGGGCATGGCCGAGAAGATCGACGCCCCCGACCTCGAGCTGCCCTTCCACGGCCTGTCCGACGCCGACCTCGACACCGAGTTCGCCACTGGACCCGGCGGCGGCACCAGCACCTTCGGTGGTGCGCCGCGCATGCGCCTGCGCGAGCTGCTGGCGCTGCTCAAGGCCACCTATGCCGGCCCGATCGGCGCCGAATTCATGCACATTCCGCAGGCCGACCAGCGCCGCTGGATGTACGAGCGCATGGAAAAGGCCGGCGGCCGCTTCAGCCACACCCCCGACGAGCAGCGCAGGATCCTCGAGCGCCTGACCGCGGCCGAGGGCCTGGAGCGCTACCTGCACACCAAGTACGTCGGACAGAAGCGCTTCTCGCTGGAGGGCGGTGATTCGCTGATCCCGCTGCTCGACACCGTGATCCGCAGCGCCGGCAACGACGGCGTCAAGGACATCGTGATCGGCATGGCCCACCGCGGCCGCCTCAACGTGCTGGTCAACACCCTTGGCAAGAGCCCGCGCCGGCTGTTCGACGAGTTCGAAGGCAAGTTCGAGCACAACGCGCTCGCGCTGGCCGGCGACGTCAAGTACCACATGGGCTTTTCCGCCGATGTCGCCACCGATGGCGGGCCGGTGCACCTGGCGCTGGCGTTCAACCCGTCGCACCTGGAGATCGTCGACCCGGTGGTCGCCGGCTCGGTGCGTTCGCGCCAGGAGCGCCGTGGCGATACCGACCGCCGCAAGGTGATGCCGATCCTGATCCACGGCGACGCCGCGTTCGCCGGGCAGGGCGTGGTGATGGAGCTGTTCCAGATGTCGCAGGCGCGTGGCTTCGCCGTCGGCGGCACCGTGCACGTGGTGGTCAACAACCAGGTCGGATTCACCACCAGCAACCGCGAGGACGCGCGTTCCACGCTGTACTGCACGGACGTGGCGAAGATGATCGCCGCCCCGGTGCTGCACGTGAATGCCGACGACCCGGAAGCCGTCGCCTTCGCCGCGCGCCTGGCCTACGACTTCCGCCAGGAATTCCGCAAGGACGTGGTCATCGACCTGGTGTGCTACCGCCGCCACGGCCACAACGAGGCCGACGAGCCGGCGATCACCCAGCCGGTGATGTACCAGATCATCCGCAAGCACAAGACCACCCGCGAGCTCTATGCCGAGCAGCTGGAAGGCGCCGGCGTGCTGCCTGCCAAGGCGGGCCAGGCGCTGGTGGATGCCTACCGCGACAAGCTCGATTCCGGCGAGGTCACCACCGAGCTGGCCAAGGTGGAGAAGACGCCGCCGGAGAGCCGCCTGTTCGTCGACTGGGGCACGCTGGTGTCCGGCAGGCTCAGCGACGACACCAGCACCGCGGTCGGGCTGTCGAAGCTGACGTCCCTGGCGCAGGCGATCACCCGCATCCCGGACGACGTGCAGTTGCATGCGCGCGTGTCCAAGGTCTATGACGACCGCCGGAAGATGGCCGCGGGTGAAGCGCCGGCCGACTGGGGCTTCGCCGAGAACCTCGCCTACGCCACCCTGCTCGACGAGGGCTTCGGCCTGCGCCTGGTGGGCCAGGACGTCGGCCGCGGCACGTTCTCGCACCGCCACGCGATCCTGCACGACCAGAAGACCGACACCTACCACCTGCCGCTGCGCCAGCTGGTGGATTCGCCGGAGCGTGCCACCGTCATCGACTCGCTGCTGAGCGAGGAAGCGGTGATGGCCTACGAGTACGGCTTCTCCACCACCGACCCGAACACCCTGTGCATCTGGGAAGGCCAGTTCGGCGACTTCGCCAACGGCGCCCAGGTGGTGATCGACCAGTTCATCGCCTCGGGCGAGGCCAAGTGGGGCCGCATCAGCGGGCTCACCCTGCTGCTGCCGCACGGCTACGAAGGCCAGGGCCCCGAGCACAGCTCGGCGCGCCTGGAGCGCTTCCTGCAGCTGTGCGCGCTCGACAACATGCTCGTGTGCGTGCCGTCGACCCCGGCGCAGGCGTTCCACATGCTGCGCCGGCAGATGCACATGACCACCCGCAAGCCGCTGGTGGTGATGAGCCCGAAGTCGCTGCTGCGCCACAAGCTCGCGGTGTCGAGCCTGGAGGAACTCGCCAACGGCGAATTCCGGCACCTGATCGGCGACGCCTCGGCCGACCCGAAGAAGGTCAAGCGCGTGGTGCTGTGCTCGGGCAAGGTCTACTACGACCTGCTCGAGGATCGGGAAAAGCGCGGCCAGGACGACGTGGCCCTCGTGCGCGTCGAACAGCTCTACCCGTTCCCGCGCGAAGCGCTCACCGCTGAACTCGGCCGTTACGGCAAGGCCACCAGCGTGGTCTGGTGCCAGGAAGAGCCGCAGAACCAGGGCGCGTGGTACCAGATCCGCCACCACCTGCAGGCCTGCGTGCCGGCCGGCCTCGAGCTGCACTACGCCGGCCGCCAGCGCTCGCCCTCGCCCGCCGTCGGCCACTTCGCCGACCACGTCGCCGAGCAGCAGAAGCTGGTCGCCGACGCCCTCGCCTCGCCCGTCGGCAGCGTCTTCGCCGCCGACTGACCCCCCACACCGATTACGACCAGGACGCATCAACACATGGCCACCGAGATCAAGGTACCGGTACTCCCCGAATCCGTTTCCGACGCCACCATCGCCACCTGGCACAAGAAGGTGGGCGACAGCGTCGCGCGCGACGAGAACATCGTCGACCTCGAGACCGACAAGGTCGTGCTCGAGGTCCCCTCGACCGTCGAGGGCGTGATCAAGGAGCTGAAGTACGCCGAGGGTGACACCGTCACCAGCCAGCAGGTGCTGGCGATCATCGAGGAAGGCGCCGCCCCGGCGAAGTCGGCCGAGGCGCCGAAGGCCGAGCCGGCCGCCGGTGCCGAGCAGGTGCAGCCGAAGGCCGAGGCCGCGAAGGCCGAAGCCGCCGCGCCCGCTTCCACCCGTCCCGCCCCGGTCTCCGGCGGCGCCGCTGACCTGCCGCCGGGCGCACGCTTCACCGCCGTGACCCAGGGCATCGATCCGTCGCAGGTCGAAGGCACCGGCCGCCGTGGCGCGGTCACCAAGGAAGACCTGGTGAACTACGCCAGCGGCAAGACCCCCGGGGTGTCCGGTGGCGCGCGTCCGGAAGAGCGCGTGCCGATGACCCGCATCCGCAAGCGCATCGCCGAGCGCCTGATGCAGTCCAAGGACTCCATCGCCATGCTGACCTCGTTCAACGAGGTCAACCTCGGCAAGGTGATGGCCCTGCGCAAGCAGCTGGGCGAACAGTTCCAGAAGGACCACGGCATCAAGCTCGGCTTCATGAGCTTCTTCGCCAAGGCCGCCGCCAACGCGCTGGCGAAGTACCCGGTGGTCAACGCCTCGGTCGACGGCGACGACATCATCTATCACGGCTACGCCGACATCTCGATCGCGGTCTCCACCGACCGCGGCCTGGTGACGCCGGTGCTGCGCAACGTCGAGCGCATGGGCTTTGCCGACGTGGAGAAGTCGATCGCCGACTACGCGACCAAGGCGCGTGACGGCAAGCTGGCGCTGGACGACCTGCAGGGCGGCACCTTCACCATCACCAACGGCGGGACCTTCGGGTCGCTGATGTCGACGCCGATCGTCAACCCGCCGCAGTCGGCGATCCTGGGCATGCACGCGATCAAGGAGCGCGCGATCGTCGAGAACGGCCAGGTCGTCGCCGCGCCGATGATGTACATCGCGCTGTCCTACGACCACCGCATCATCGACGGCAAGGACGCGGTGCTGTTCCTGGTCGACATCAAGAACCAGCTCGAGAACCCGCACCGCATGCTGCTGGGCCTGTAAAGTTCTGGGCCCTCTTCCGCTCGCGGAGAGGCGCGCCCCCATCCGGCGCTGCGCGCCACCTTCTCCCGCACGCGGGAGAAGGGATCAAGCAAGGAAACGAACATGGCTGAACAATTCGACGTCGTCGTCATCGGTGCCGGTCCGGCCGGCTACCACGCCGCCATCCGCGCCGCACAGCTGGGCATGAAGACCGCCTGCATCGATGCCGCGCTCGGCAAGGACGGCAAGCCGGCGCTGGGCGGCACCTGCCTGCGCGTGGGCTGCATCCCGTCCAAGGCGCTGCTGGACTCCTCGCGCCAGTTCCACAACCTGCAGCATGTGTTCGAACAGCACGGCATCACCGCGAAGGATCCGCAGATCGACGTCGAGAAGATGGTCGGCCGCAAGGACGCCATCGTGAAGCAGTTCACCGGCGGCATCGCGCAGCTGTTCAAGGCCAACAAGGTCACCCCGTACTACGGCTTCGCCACCCTGCACGCCGATCGCCTGGTCAAGGTGAAGCAGCACGACGGCAGCGAGATCGAGCTCACCGGCACCAACGTCATCATCGCAGCCGGCTCGGATTCGATCGAGCTGCCGTTCGCGAAGTTCGACGGCGAGACCATCGTCGACAACGTCGGTGCACTCGATTTCACCGAAGTGCCCAGGCGCTTGGCGGTGATCGGCGCCGGCGTGATCGGCCTGGAGCTGGGCAGCGTGTGGAAGCGGCTCGGGGCCGAGGTGGTGATCCTCGAGGCGATGCCGGACTTCCTGGCCGCCGCCGATGCCGAGGTCTCGAAGGTCGCCGCGCGCGAGTTCAGGAAGCAGGGCCTGGATATCCGCCTGGGCGCCAAGGTCTCGAAGGCCGAAGTCACCGGCAAGGGCAAGAAGAAGGAAGTGCAGGTCACCTTCGCCGACAAGGCCGGCGAACAGACCATCACCGTCGACAAGCTGCTGGTCGCCGTAGGCCGCAAGGCGGCGTCGAAGGGCCTGCTGGCGGAAGGCTCAGGCGTGAAGCTCACCGAGCGCGGCCAGATCGAGGTCGACGAGCATTGCCACACCGGCGTCGACGGCGTCTGGGCCGTGGGTGACTGCGTGCGCGGCCCGATGCTGGCGCACAAGGGCTTCGAGGAAGGCATCGCGGTCGCGGAACTCATCGCCGGCCTGCCGGGCCACGTCAACTTCGACACCATTCCCTGGGTGATCTACACCGAGCCGGAGCTGGCCTGGGTCGGCAAGACCGAGCAGCAGCTGAAGGAAGAAGGCGTGCCGTACAAGTCGGGCAGCTTCCCCTTCGCCGCCAACGGCCGCGCCGTGGCCATGGTCGAGCCGGCGGGCTTCGTCAAGGTGCTGGCGCATGCCGAAACCGACCGCGTGCTGGGCATGCACCTGGTCGGCGCCAACGTCTCCGAGCTGGTGCACGAGGGCGTGCTGACGATGGAGTTCAAGGGCTCCGCCGACGACCTGGCACGCATCTGCCACGCCCACCCCACCCTGTCGGAAGTGGTCCACGACGCCGCGATGGCGGTCGACAAGCGCGCGATCCACAAGGCGAACTGACACCACGGCCGCCGGGCGCGCCCGGCGCCACCGCGGTGCATGCGACACAGGCGCCGGGCTCTTGCCCGGCGTCCGCATTTCTCCCCCTGCGTTTTCCTTCCAGCACGGCACACCCATATGCGAAGCATCTGCGTCTACTGCGGCTCCAACAGCGGCGCCCGCCCCATCTACGCCGAACAGGCGATCGCGCTGGGCACGCGCATGGCCCGCGACGGCATCCGCCTGGTCTATGGCGGCGGCAACATCGGCCTGATGGGCACGATCGCAGACGCGGTGCTCGAAGCCGGTGGCGAGGTGACGGGCATCATCCCGAAGCAGCTGGTGGACATGGAAGTGGCGCACCGCGGCCTGACCGGGCTCGAGGTGGTGGGCTCGATGCACGAGCGCAAGCTGCGGATGTTCGATCTCGCCGATGGCTTCGTGGCGATGCCGGGCGGCTTCGGCACGCTGGAGGAAGTGGTGGAAATGCTGACCTGGCGGCAGCTGGGCATCAGCGAGAAGCCCTGCGCGTTCCTGGACGTGGAGGGTTACTACCAGCCGCTGATCGCGATGATGGACCGCATGGTCGAGGAGCGCTTCCTGCATCCTGCACAGCGCGAGGACATGTGGACCGGCCGCGACATCGAGGCGATGCTCGACTGGATGAAGTCCTACGAACCCGCGCAGGCGACCAAGTGGCTGAGCGAGAAGCACAGCCGCGAACTGCGCTGAACCGACCGGAGCAATGCCATGACCATCCCCACCGGCTTCCGTGCCTTCCGTATCCACGATGACGCACAGGGGTATCGCAGCGGCGTCGAAACGGTGGCGCTCGACGACCTTTCACCGGGCGAAGTGGTGATCCGCACGGCGTACTCCTCGGTCAACTTCAAGGATGCGCTGGCCGGCACCGGCAAAGGAAAGATCCTGCGCCGCTTCCCGCTGGTCGGTGGCATCGACGTCGCCGGGCACGTGGTCGCGTCCACCGATCCCGCCTTCAGCGAAGGCGACGAGGTGCTGGTGACCGGCTGCGGGCTGAGCGAAACCCGCGACGGTGGTTATTCCGAATACGCGCGTGTCGAGGCCAAGTGGGCGGTCAGGCTGCCGGCCGGCCTGTCGCTGCGCGACTCGATGGTGCTGGGCACTGCCGGCTTCACCGCGGCACTGGCCCTGCTGCGCCTGACCGAGAACCACCAGCATCCCGGCCTCGGCCCGCTGGCGGTCACCGGCGCCACCGGCGGCGTCGGCTCGCTTGCGGTCGACATCTTCTCCAGCGCCGGTTACGAGGTGCACGCGGTGAGCGGCAAGCCGGCCCAGGCCGCCTATCTCAAGGAGATCGGCGCGACCGAGGTCATCGGCCGCGATGCGCTGGCAACCGGCCGGCCGATGGAATCCGCGCGCTTCGGCGGCGGCCTCGACAACGTCGGTGGCCCCATGCTGGCCAGCCTGCTGGCGCAGACCGTGCCCTACGGCAATGTCGCAAGCGCAGGCCTTGCCGCGAGCCACGAGCTGCCGACGACGGTGATGCCCTTCATCATCCGCGGCGTCTCGCTGCTGGGCGTGGCATCGGCCGGCACCGCGCGCGACATCCGCGATGAGGTCTGGAAGCGCCTGGCCGGCGAATGGAAGCCGCGGCACCTTGACCGCATCCTCCAGCACGAAGCGACACTCGACACGTTGCCCTCCGTGTTCGAGCGAATGCTCGCCGGTGGCTCGCTCGGGCGCACGCTGGTACGCATCGGCTGAGTCGGCGCGCATCGTCCACGCACGCACTGCATCCGCTTGCCGGGTGTAGTGGCGCGGCTACAATCTCCGCTCGCAACCCGGAACATCCCATGGCGCGCATCCTGATCGTCGACGACTCACCTTCCCAGCTTGCGGGCATCCGCCGCATCGTGGAGAAGCTCGGCCATCAGCCGCTGACCGCCGAGGACGGACAGGCCGGCGTGGACGCCGCCAAGCGCGAGTTGCCGGACCTGGTCCTGATGGACGTGGTGATGCCCAATCTCAACGGCTTCCAGGCGACCCGTTCGATCAGCCGCGAGGCGACGACGAAGCACATCCCGGTGGTGCTGATCACCACCAAGGACCAGGAAACCGACCGCATCTGGGGCATGCGCCAGGGCGCGCGCGGCTACCTCACCAAGCCCTTCACCGAGGACGAGCTGGGCGACGTCATCTCCAGCACGCTGGGCGCCGGCGACATCCCGGTCTGAGGAGCAGCCCGGCTGGCCGCCTACGCGCGCCAGCCCTCGCCGAACGCGGCCTGCAGCGCCTCGTAGGCCTCGCGCTGGGCATCGGTCTGCGGCTTCGGCGCCAGCACCTCGAGTTCGACGATCTGGTCGCCCGCCGGTGCGCCGCGCGTGCCGGGTAGCCCACGCCCGCGCAGGCGCAGTCGCCGGCCGGCTTCCGAACCCGCGGGAATCCTGAGCTCCACCGGGCCGCCAAGCGTCGGTGCGCTCACTGTCGCCCCCAGCGCAGCCTCCCATGGCGCGACCGCCAGCACATGGATGACGTTGCCGCCATCGACCTCGAATTGCGGATGCGCGGCGTACTCGACCTCCAGCAGCAGGTCGCCGTGGCTGCCCTGCCCGCGCAGGCGGATCACCTGCCCGGGGCGGATGCCACGCGGCACGTTGACGTCGAGCGAGCGCCCGTTGACCGCGATGCGCACGCTGTTGCCGTGGTAGACCGCGTCCAGCGGCACCGCGAGCTTGGCGCGGGTGTCGCCGCGCGGCGCCTGCGCGCCCGGCCCCGGCCCGCCGCCGAAACCGCGGCGGCGACCGAACAGTTCCTCGAAGAAATCGCTGAAACCGCCACCGTCACCGCCGGCGAAGATCTCCTCGGAATCGACACCGCCGGGGCCGCCAAAACCTCCGTGCGGGGTCTGCACCTCGTCGCCGGGCCGGTAGCCGCGCGCGCGAAGCTGGTCGTAGGCGGCGCGCTTCTGCGGGTCACGCAGGGCCTCGTAGGCCTCGTTGACCGCCTTGAACTGCTCTTCCGCATCCGCCGCCTTGCTGACGTCCGGATGGTATTTGCGGGCGAGCCTGCGATAGGCGGTCTTGAGCTCCGCCTCGTCCGCGCCGGGCTCGACGCCGAGTGTCCCGTAGTAGTCCTTGAACTGCATCGTGCGTGTTCGTCTGGAGGTTGCCCAGTGTAGTGCGTGGCCGGCGGTGCGCGGCCGACAGGGCGTAGCCGCACCGGGCGCGCAATGCGCCCGGTGCGGGCCCCGTTCCGCCGGCGTGGCGGCTGTGTTGCGTGCTTACTGCTGCGTCGGCAGCGTGCCCGGTCGTCCGACCTGGATCCGCCGCGGGGTGGTTTCCGGGCGCTTGGGGATGCTGATTTCCAGCACACCGTTGTGGCCGGACGCGGTGACGCCTTCGGGATCGGCACTGTCGGGCAGCGCGAAGCGGCGGTGGAAACTGCCGTAGCGGCGCTCGACGCGCGAAAAGCTGGTGCCCTCGTCGCGTGCCTCGGACTGGCGCTCGCCGCGGATGCTCAGGATGCCCTTGTCCATCAGCACCTCGACGTCCTCCGGGTCAACACCCGGCAGGTCGGCCAGGATCACGAAACGGTCGGCCTCTTCCTTGATGTCGACGCGCGGTGTCCACTGGCTGGTGACCACCGATGAACCGTCGCGGTCGTCATCGGTCTGGAAGAACTGGTTGAATGCCTGGCGCAGTTCGTCGTGCAGGCTGGGCTGGGTGGTGCCCTGCAGGGGATGGCGGATTGCATGTCTCATCGGTGTGTCCTCCGTTGCTGGATGGCGGCGCCGTGCGCCCGCCGTATGCCCGGGATGTAGCGTTTCCGCTGCGTCTTTCAAGGGTCACGTCGCGGCCCGGCATGGCGCGGCTAGACTGTGTTCACCCATTCCCCGAGGAGTTCCCATGAGCGTGCAGCCCGGCGACAGCATTCCCGAAGTGGTGCTGAAGTACATCAACGATGGCGTGCAGGCCATCGACACCCCCACCCTGTTCCAGAGCCGCAACATGGTGCTGTTCGCGGTGCCGGGGGCGTTCACCCCGACCTGCTCCGAACGCCACCTGCCGGGCTTCGTCGAGCACTTCGACGCGTTCCGCGCGCGCGGGGTCGAGGTCGCCTGCATCGCGGTCAACGACCCGTTCGTGATGCAGGCCTGGGGCCAGCAGCTCGGCGTGCCGGACGCGCTGCGCATGCTCTCGGACGGCAATGGTGATCTCGTGCGCGCGCTGGGCCTGGAGATGGATGCAAGCGCCTACGGGATGGGCCGACGTGCCAAGCGCTTCTCGCTGTATGCCGAGGACGGCGTGATCCGCCACCTGTTCGTGGAGGCGCCGGGCGAGTTCAAGGTCTCGAGCGCCGAGCACATGCTGGCGCAACTCGACCAGGCCGCCGACCGCCCCGCATCCTGAAGCGTTCACCGCTTCACCTGTGGGCAACGGCTGCTTCACGCCGGCTGACGGGGACGGGAGCGCAGAATGCGCGTGCGGCGCCAACGGTGTCCGCATCCCCCCTCAGGAGTCAGCGATGAACAACCAGACGCAGGGTCAGAACAACCAGCAGCAGAGCGGCCAGGACCAGCAGGGCCAGGGCCAGGGCGACCAGCAGCAGCGCCGTGAGACCCAGGGAATCCAGGACGAAGAGGAATAGCGCTCCCCTCCCCCAGGGACACCCCGACGCCCGGCATCAGCCGGGCGTTTCCGTTCCAGGATGTGCCGCCAGCGCCGCAGCCACGCGATCGAGCACCGGCTGCAATTGCGCGATGGCGGCGGGTTCGCGGTTGGCCATCAGGCCCGCCGCGCGGTCCGGCCCCGGAAGCGGACCGCGCCAGGCGAACGCAATCTGGTTGCGCATCCGGCTTTCCTCGACCACCAGCACCCGTTCGGCCCCGAACACCGCGTGCAGGCGCTCGACATGGACGTCGGCTTCGGCCACGAACAGGTTGACCGACAACGCACCGCCCGGTGCCAGCGCGGCATGGCAGTCGGCGTAGAAGCGCTGCGTCGACAGCACCGGCGGGATACCGGTCTCGTCATAGCCATCGACCAGCAGCACGTCGTAGCGCCCCGGGCGCGCGGCCACGAACGCGGCGCCGTCGTCGACTTCGACCCGCAGGCGCGCGTCGTCATCGGGAATGCCGAATTCCCGGCGCAGGCCGACCACCCACGGGTTGTTCTCGACCACCTCCAGCGTGGCTTCCGGGAAATGCCGATGGATGAACTTCACCTGCGATCCACCGCCCAGCCCGACCATGCCGATGCGCGGCCGCGCCGGTGCCCACAGCAGGGCCGCCAGCATCGTGCGCGTGTAGTCGATCAGCAGATGGTCGGGGTCGTCGGCGAGCATCCGGCTCTGGGTCTGGCTGCGGGTGAACTGCAGCGCGGCGTAGCGGCCGTAGCGCCGCACCGAAGGCCGGCGCAGGCGCCGTCCGGACGCGTCCACCGGCCCGCGCACGCGTTGCCACCAGCGCTGCAGCCATGCCGCGATGCTGCTGTTTCCCACGTTGGTTCCGCCTGCGTCGCCCACCGTTGATCCATGTTGCGGAAGGGCGCACAGCCTAGCGTGCGCACCGCGGGCGCGCGATGCGTGGACACGTCGATCGGCGTGGCCGCGCGCCGGGAAGCGCCGGTATGCTGCGGGGGTCCGGTTCCGGGGGGAAAGGATGGACCAGCACATCGACACGGCGACCGGCATGCCCGCTGCGGCGGCCGCCGCGCCACGGCGGATGTCACGGCTGCCGCGGCGCGTGTATCCGTTCCGCGTGCTCGGCATGGGCCTGGCCGGGGTTGCGGCGGCGGTGGTGCTGTACGAGCGCCAGGCCGGGTGGCCGGCGTGGGGCTGGATGCTGGCGATCGCACCGGCCTGCCGCGGCTGTGGCTGCGTTCGCTGCCGTGGATGCTCGGCGGCCTGCTCGCGACCGGCCTGGTCACCGGCTTCGCGGTGGCGCTGGATACCTCGATGGCGGTGATCGTGGCCTGCCTGCCGATGATGATCCTGCACACCATCGGCGTCGCGCTGGCCAGCCAGGACCTGGTGCAGCAGATCCGCGGCAAGAACCGCCAGCTCGACCAGCTCAGCCGCATCGATGGGCTCACCGGGGTGACCAGCCGCCGCCACTGGCAGCAGCAGGCCGAAGCGGTGTTCGCCGGCGCCCGCGCCGACGGCGGCGCGGCGCTGCTGATGATCGACATCGACCGTTTCAAGGACATCAACGACCGTGTCGGCCATGCCGCGGGCGACGGGATCCTGCGCGCGCTCGGCGAGATCCTGCTGCAGTTGCAGGCCCGGCCGGGCCTGGCGGGCCGCTACGGCGGCGATGAATTCGCGCTGGTGGTTCCCGCCGTGGACCGCGCCGCGGCGATGGCCCTGGCCGAACGCCTGCGCGCCACGGTGGTCGTGCGGACCGCCGGCGGGCCGGGCCCGGAAGCGACCATCAGCATCGGCCTGGCGATGGCCGATCCCGCGCAGCAGTCGCTCCGCGACTGGATCGAAGCCGCCGACGCCGCGCTGTACCGCGCCAAGGGCAGCGGACGCAACCGGGTGGAGGCATCGCCGGGTTGACGTGGCGGAATGTCGCGATGGCCGGTTGCCCGCGGCTTGCGCCGGATCAAGTCCCGGCGCACCGGGTTGCCTAGACTGTGCGCATGCAGACCCGTTACCGCGCCACCCCCCGGACCACCGATGTGGTGATCGTCGGCGCCGGCCCCGCCGGGCTGGCACTGGCCTGTGCGCTCGCTCCGCTCGGACTGCGCGTGGAGCTGGTGGAACGCCAGCCACTGTCCGCCGTGGCGGAACCGGCGTTCGATGGCCGCGAGATCGCGCTCACCCACGCCTCGATGCGGCTGCTGCGCGAGCTGGGCATCGCGGCGCACATCCCGGCGGCCGCGATGTCGCCTCTGCGGATTGCACGGGTGATCGAGCGCGACGTCGCACGCGAGCTGCAGGTGCATACCGGTGACACCGGCCACGACCGGCTCGGCAGCCTGGTGTCGAACCGGGTCATCCGCGCGGCGGCGTGGCAGGCCGCGCAGGCGCTGCCCGACGTGCAGGTGCACGCGGGCGCGGTGGTGGATGCCGTACACACCGATGCCCGCGCCGCCGAAGTGCGCCTGGCCGACGGCCGCGTGCTGCGCGCCGGCCTCCTGGTGGCCGCGGACAGCCGGATGTCGCAGACCCGACAGGCGCTCGGCATCGGCGCGCGGATGCACGACTCCGGTCGCCACATGCTGATGTGCCGGATGCACCACGGGGTCGCCAACGATGGCGCGGCCTGGCAGTGGTTCGGCGATGCGCAGACACGTGCGCTGCTGCCGCTTGAGCCGCACCTGTCCTCGGTGGTGCTGACCCTCACCGGTGCCGAGGCGCAACGGATGGAGCGGCTCGACGACGACGCCTTCGCCCGCGAGGTCGAACAACGCTTCGAGCACCGCCTCGGCGCGATGGCCACGGCCAGCACGCGCCACCGCTATCCGCTGGTGACGGTGTACGCGCGCCGCTTCGTGGCCACGCGCGCGGCGCTGGTCGGTGATGCCGCGGTCGGCATGCATCCGGTCACCGCGCACGGCTTCAACCTCGGCCTCGCCAGCGTGGAACGCCTGGCGGGCACGGTGCGCGATTCACTGCAGCGGCACGCCGACCCCGCCGACCCGCGTGCGCTCGCGGCTTATCAGCGCCGCCACCGCCGGGGTTCGCTGCCGCTGTTCCTGGCGACCGCCACCGTCGCCGGCCTGTATGGCGACGACCGTGGTCCGGTGCGGCCGCTGCGTCGTGCCGCGCTCGAGGCTGCAGCGCGCACCGCCCCATTCCGGCGTGCGCTGGCGGCAGGGCTGGTCGACGACGGCCCGGTCGATCCCGGCGCAGCCGATCGCGTACGCGCCGCCCTGCGCTGGCTGCGACCCGGCTGACCCACACGGCACGCACCGCCGGGGTCATGGCCAGCGGCCCTCGCGCATGGGACCATGCGCCCCATGCAGACCATTCCGTTCGATCTCGAAGGCGACCACGTCGAACTCAACCAGCTGCTCAAGCTCGTCGGGCTGGTCGACAGCGGCGGTGCCGGCAAGGCGCTGGTGGCAGCGGGCGCCGTGCGTGTCGACGGCGCGGTCGAATCGCGCAAGACCGCGAAGATCCGCAGCGGCCAGGTGGTGCAGCTCCACGGCGTCGAGATCCGCATCAGCTGACGCGTCCGCATCGTCAGGCGCTTGCTGAACACGCCTTCAGCATGTCCACGGCACGCTGATGCCGCCCTCGCCAGCATGGCGGCATGACGACATCGAACGCAGCCGCCGGCGCGCGCGTCCGGCAATCCGAGTTCTTCCTGCACGACACCCGCCTGGTGGCGGCCTCGCCCTGCGACGTATGGGACCTGGTGATCGGCGACGGGCCGGTGGTGGCCGCCGCGGTCCATGACGGTCACGCGATGCGGCCGTCGCTCGAACAGCATCTCGCCATCGATACGCCCAGCCGGCGCCGCGACGAGGATCCGCTGACCGGGTTGCTCACCAGCGTCGGCGACGTGCGCCTGCGCGCGCGGCGCTCGCGCTTCGAGGTCGACCTCAACCGGCCACGCGACAAGGCGCTGTAGAGCAACCCCGAGGACACCTGGGGCATCCGCTTCTGGCGCGGCGAACTGCCGCGCGAGGAACTGCAGGCCTCGCTCGCCGTGCACGACCGCTTCTACGCGATGCTGACCGAACTTTTCGACGCCCTGCTCGAGCGCCATGGCAGCCTGCTGGTCATCGACCTGCACAGCTACAACCACCGCCGCGACGGACCGGACATCCACGCCCCGGCGGATGCCAATCCGGATATCGACCTCGGTGTCACCACCCTCGACCGCGCGCGCTGGGGCAAGGCCGTGCATGCATTCGCCGAAGCCATGCGCGCCGCACCGGTCGCGGGCGGCGCCCCCGACGTGCGCGAGAACGTGCGCTACCCCGGTGGCGGCCACTTCCCGGAATGGATCCACGCACGTTACGGCAGCAACATCTGCACGATTTCCATCGAATACAAGAAGACCTTCATGGACGAATGGACCGGGCATGCCGACATCGCCCGCCTCTACGACCTGCAGGCCGGGCTCGAGCAGGCGGTGGCCGCGGTGCGCGCGGAGTTCGGGCGGTGAACGCGACCGCAGCGACGCCAAGGCCGCTGCCGCCCATCGCCGCCGGGGTGGACGCCGCACTGGCACGGATGGACGCCGAGCTCGACTGGCTGATGGCGTTGTCGCCGGTCGGCAACGTCGAACTGTGGGAGGCCTTCGAAGGCAGCGGTCGCACCGCGATGCCGGAACTGCGCTATATCGACCTCGACATCGACCTGCATGCGGCGCGGCGCCGACTGCTGGAACTGCCGGTGGACCGGGTGGAATCCCCGTTGCTCTCCGGGCTTCTGGCCGAGAAGCAGCGCGAGCTGGACCGCCAGCTCGAACTGGTGCGCATGCGCGGCACCGACGGCTTCGTGAATGCAAGCATCGACCTGTTCGGTGGCGTGGAGCCGCCGTTGCTGGAACTCGCGCAGGAGATCCTGCGCGACGTCGAGCCGGGTGCACCGTTGCAGGCCGATGCCGGCATCGACGAATTCATGGCCGCGCTGGAAGCGGAGCTCGACTGGTACCACGACCGCTGCCCGGACTTCCACGCCGAGGTCGTGGTCGACACCGACCTCAACTCGCTGATGCTGGTCAACCACGGCACGTTCTATGTCGACGGCAACCTGCGCATCCCGCACGCGCGGGTGCAGCCGCTGATCCAGCACGAGATCGGCACCCATGTGGTGACACGCCACAACGGTGCGCGCCAGCCACTCACGCAACTGAAGGTGGGGCTGGCGCACTACGACCCGCTGCAGGAAGGCCTGGGCGTGCTGGCGGAGTTCCTGGCCGGCTACCTGCCCGGCGAACGGCTGCGGGTGCTCGCGGCGCGTGTGCTCGCAGTGCACATGGCACTGGAGGGCGAAGGCGTGCCGGCGATCTTCGACGCGCTGCACAACATCCACGGGCTGCCGACCGACGACGCCTTCGATGTCGCGGTGCGCGCGGTGCGCGGCGGTGGCCTCAGCAAGGACGCCGTCTACCTGCGCGGCCTGCGCGACCTCGTCGACTACCTCCATGACGACGGCGACTTCGAGGCGCTGCTGGTGGGCAAGTTCGCACTGTCGCACCGCGTGGTGCTCGACCAGCTGCTGGCCGAGGGCTGGGTGGTCGGCCCGGAGCTGCTGCCCCGCTACATGACCGATCCCGCCTTCGCCGACAGGCTCGCACTGTGCCGCAGCCTGCCCGTCCAGCACCTCTACCACATGGAACCCGCATCATGAGCCCCACCCCGATCGCGCTCGGCTTCGTCGTCAACGACATCGCCACCGAGCAGGAGAACTACACCACCATCCGGCTGGCCCGCCGTGCCTGCGCGCGCGGCCACCGCGTTGCGATCATCGGGCTCGGGGACTTCACCTACGACGCCACCGGTTGCGTGCGCGCATCGGCCTGCATCCCGCAGCGCTCCGACTATGCCGACGATGCCGGGCTGCTGGCCGAACTGCAGGGCGAGGGGGCGACGCGCGAGCGCATCTCGGTCGAGGACCTCGACGTGCTGATGCTGCGCAGCGATCCCGCCGAAGAACTCGAAAGCCGGCCATGGGCGCCGAACAGCGCATTGCTGTTCGCCCAGCTGGTCGCGGCACGCCATGTGATCGTCCTCAACGATCCGACGCGCCTGACCGACGCCAGCAACAAGACCTATTTCCAGCATTTCCCCGAGGAACTGCGCCCGGAAACCTGCATCACCCTGGACCCCGACGAGATCAAGTCGTTCATCGCCGCGCACGATGGCTACGGCGTGATCAAGCCGCTGCAGGGCTCGGGCGGCCAGAGCGTGTTCGTGGTGACCCCCGAAAGCGGCGCCAACCTCAACCAGATGATCGATGCGGTGGTGCGCGACGGCTACGCGATCGCGCAGGAATACCTGCCCCGGGCCGCCGACGGCGACCTGCGCCTGCTCACGCTCAACGGCCGCCCGCTGCAGGTGGATGGCACCTGGGCGTGCATCCGCCGCTACAACGACAGCGGCGACGCGCGCAGCAACATCAGCGCCGGCGGCAAGTACGAGGCCGCGGTGCCGGACGCGGATGCATTGCGCCTGGCGGAGATCGCCGCGCCGAAGCTGATCCGCGACGGCATGTACTTCGCCGGCCTCGATATCGTCGGCGACCGCATGATGGAGATCAACGTCGACACGCCCGGCGGCATCAACATGATCGAGGAGCTCACCGGCGTGGATTTCAGCGGCCACATCATCGCCGACCTCGAGCGCAAGGTGCGGCTGCGCGACCAGTACAACCGCACCCTGGGCAACGTCGAGCTGGCGATGCTGTAGCGCCGGAGCCGGTCAGGCCTTGCGCAGGAACTCGGTCTTCACCACCAGGCCCCTGATCTTCTCGGAGTGGCCTTCGACATGCGTCGGATCGCCATCGACCAGGCGGATGTTGCGGATCACCGTGCCCTGCTTGAGCGGGATCGAGGATCCCTTGACCTTGAGATCCTTGATCACCACCACGGTGTCGCCGGCGACCAGCGGATTGCCGTTGCTGTCGCGTACGGTGTCGCCGCTCTCGCCATCCGACGGCGCATCCGACCACTCGTGCCCACACTCCGGGCACACCAGCAGGCCACGATCGGCGTAGGCGTGGGCACCGCCACACTGTGGGCAGGCGGGTTGATCGGACATGTGTGCTCCAGCGACAAACGGCGGCGCATTGTATCGCTAGCCGCGCGGCGCAGCCCCCGAGCGCGCTGCGAGCACGCGTTGCACATCGGCCCAGCCAAGGCCGCGGGCGCGCAGCAGCACCACGAGGTGGTACACCAGGTCGGCGGCTTCGCCGAGCAGTGCATCGTCGTCCTGGGCGACCGCTGCGAGCGCGGTTTCGACACCTTCCTCGCCGACCTTCTGCGCGATGCGGCGCACACCGCCTGCGAACAGGCGTGCGGTGTAGCTCGCATCGGCCGGAGCATCCACCCGGGAAGCCACCAGCGCGTCCAGTGCCGCCACCACGTCGCCTGGCGCGTCGGCGAAGCAGCTGTCGCGTCCCAGATGGCAGGTCGGGCCCTGCGGTCGTGCGCGCACCAGCAGGCTGTCGGCGTCGCAGTCGGTCTCGATGGCGACGAGCCCGAGGGTATTCCCCGACGTCTCGCCCTTGGTCCACAGGCGATTGCGGCTGCGGCTGAAGAACGTCACCTGTCCCGTCCCGCAGGTCACCTGCAGGGCCTGGCGATCCATATAGCCGAGCATCAGCACGCGCATGTTGTCGGCGTCCTGCACCACGGCGGGCAACAGCCCGCCACTCTTGTTCCAGTCGAGGCTGTCGATGTCGATCATGGTGCTCATGCCGTGTCGCCGCGCAGAGGGAAGGAGGCACGGGCGTCCGGCGCTGCCCGCACCGCGATGCCGGCGCCGCGAAGATCGCGTTTGAGTTGCGGGATCGCGAGCGCACCGCTGTGGAACACGCTGGCGGCGAGCGCCGCGTCGGCATCGGCGTCGCGGAACACATCGACGAAATGCGCGGCCGTCCCCGCGCCTCCCGACGCCACCAGCGGTACGCGGCACACCGCGCGCGCGGCACGCAGCTGTTCGATGTCGTAGCCGTTGCGCACGCCGTCGCTGCCCATGCAGTTGAGGACGATCTCGCCGGCACCCAGCGCCTGCGCCTCGACGAGCCAATCCAGCGTGCGCCGCCCGGGCGCGCGTGTGCGCCCGGGATCACCGGTGTGGCTGCGCACACGCCACTCGCCGTCCGCCTCGCGGACCGAATCCACGCCCACCACGACGCACTGCACGCCGAATTCGGCAGCGAGCTCCCCGATCAGCGCCGGACGCTCGAGCGCGGGCGTGTTGATCGAGATCTTGTCGGCGCCGGCCTGGAGCACTGCGCGCGCGGTGGCGACGTCGCGGATGCCACCTGCCACGCAGAACGGGATGTCGAGCAGGCGCGACACGCGGCGGATCCACTCGCGATCCACCGAGCGCCCCTGGGGGCTTGCGGCGATGTCGTAGAACACCAGCTCATCGGCGCCGGCATCGCGGTAGCGCAGTGCAAGTTCGACGATGTCCCCCATGTCCACGTGGTCGCGGAAGCGCACGCCCTTGACCACGCGTCCGTCGAGCACGTCCAGGCAGGGCACGATGCGGCGGCTCAGCATCGCGCGGCCTCCAGCGCCTCGGCCACGGTGAACCGGCCTTCGAGCAGCGCACGGCCGAGCACGATCCCGGCGCAGCCCCGGGTGCGGGCGTCGCCGATGTCGTCGAGCCGGTGCACGCCGCCCGAGGCCTGCACCGAGAGCGACGATGCAATCCCGCGCAGATGCGCATACAGCGCGGGATTGGGGCCGGCGAGCATGCCGTCACGGTCGATGTCGGTGCTCAGCAGATGCACCAGCCCGGCCTGCGCATAACGCAGCGCCAGCGCATCCAGCGTCTCGCCACCGGTTTCGGTCCAGCCGTGCACCGGCAGCCGCCAGACGCCGAGGGCGTCGCGCCGCGTGTCGAGCGCGACGGTGATGCGGTCGGCGCCGAATTCCTGCAACCACGCTTCGACCAGCTCCGGACGGCGTACCGCGAGCGACCCGACCACCACGCGCGCAGCGCCCGCATCAAGCAGGGCGGCCACATCATCACGTGAACGCACGCCCCCGCCGGTCTGTACGCTCAGCCCGGTGCCGGCGATGATCGCCCGCAACAGGGGCCCCAGCGTGTAGTGGCCGACGCGCGCGGCATCGAGATCCACCAGGTGCAGCCATTGCGCACCCTGGTCGGCGTATTCGCGTGCCAGCGCGAGCGGTCCGTCGGCGTAGCGCGTCTCGCGGGCATAGTCGCCCTGGCGCAGGCGCACCACCCGCCCCTCGCGCACGTCGATCGCCGGATAGATGGTGAAGTCGTTGCTGGTCACAGTCCGTTCTCGATGAAATTGCGCAGCAGGCGCGCACCGACGTCGGCGGAGCGCTCCGGGTGGAACTGCGCACCCGCCACGTTGCCGCGCTGCACGACCGCGGCGAAGGTATCGCCATGCCGGCAGGCCAGCACGCAGTCATCGGTCACCGGCGCGGCGTAGCTGTGCACGAAATAGGCGTGTGCACCGTGTTCGATCCCCGCCACCAGCGGCGAGGGCCGCACCGGCGTCAGCGTGTTCCAGCCCATATGGGGGACCCGGACACCGTCGCGTTCCCGCAGGCGCATCACCCTGCCCGGCAGCAGCCCGAGGCAGGCGGTGTCGTCCTCGGCCGAATGCTCGAACAGCAACTGCATGCCCACGCACACGCCGAGCAGAGGCGTCCGCAGCTCGCGCAGCACGTTCACCAGTTCCAGCTCGCGCAAGCGCCGCATCACCGTCGCCGCAGTGCTCACCCCGGGCAGGATCACGCGATCGGCCGCGTGCAGGACCGCCGCGTCGGTGGTGAGTTCCGGCTCCACGCCAAGCCGCTGCAATGCGTACGCCACGGAGCCGAAGTTGGCGCCGCCGGCATCGACCACCGCGAGCCGCATCAGAGCACTCCCTTGGTGCTGGGAAGCCCGGCGCCCTCGCGACGCAATGCCTGGCGAAGCGCACGCGCCACCGCCTTGAACATCGCCTCGATCTTGTGGTGATCGTTGTCGCCGCGCACCTGCAGGTGCAGGTTGAGCCCCGCCGCATCGCAGAGCGAGCGGAAGAAGTGCGCGACCAGTTCGGTCGGCAGATCGCCCACCCGCTCGCGGCGGAAGCCGCCGTCGAACACGAAGTAGGCACGACCGCTGAAGTCGAGCGCGGCCCGTGCCAGGGTCTCGTCCATCGGCAGGGTGAAGCCGGCGTGCGGTGCGGCCGCAGCCAGCATCGGATCGTCTGGCGGGTCGAAACCATAGCGGCCGATCCCGCGCTTGGCGCCCAGCGCTTCACGCAGCGCCTGTCCCAACGCCAGCCCGGTGTCCTCGATGGTGTGGTGCTCGTCGATATGCAGGTCGCCCTGCGCGTCGATCTCCAGTGCGAAGCCGCCGTGCTTGCCGAGCTGGTCGAGCATGTGGTCGAAGAACGCCAGGCCGGTGCTGACGCGCGGCTCTGCGGCCAGATCGAGGTCGAGCGCGACACGGATCGAGGTCTCGCGCGTGGTGCGCTGCACCTGTGCCCGACGCGGTGCATCCACCAGTTCGTGGGCGATGCCCGCCCAGTCCCACTCACCGCCGAACTGTGGCGTGCGCAGCTGGAAGCCACGGATGCCCATGTTGGCGGCGAACGCGATATCGGTATCGCGATCGCCGACCATCGCCGAACGTGCGATGTCGATGCCACGATCGCGCAGGTAGTGCATCGCCAGCCCGATGCCGGGCTTGCGCGTCGGCAGGCCTTCGCTGGCGAAGCTGCGGTCGATCAGCGTTTCACGGAAGCGGATGCCCTGGCTTTCGAAGATCTGCAGCATCAGCGCATGCGGGCCATCGAAGGTGTCCTGCGGGAATGCATCGGTGCCGAGTCCGTCCTGGTTGGTCACCATCACGAACTCCCAGCCGGCGTCGCGCAGCTTCAGCAGTGCGGGAATGACGCCGGGAAACAGCCGCAACTTTTCGTAGGCATCGATCTGGAAGTCGCCCGGTTCCTCGATCAGGGTGCCGTCGCGATCGACGAAGAGGATCGGCGTGCTCATTGCGAAGTCTCCTCTGTGCGGCGTGGCACGGGCATGCCGGCTGCGTCCGTCACGTCGCCGGGCGATCCGGCGGTGCCGCGGGGTGCGCCGAAGACCTCGAGCACGCGATCGTTCTGCTCGGGCGTGCCGATGCTGATCCGCAGTGCGTCGTCGAGCTGCATGGCGCCACGCTGGTCGCGCACGACGATGCCCGCGGCCAGCAGGCCGTCGAACGCGCCCTGCGCATCGCGGCAGCGCACCAGCAGATAGTTGCCGTCGGACGGGTAGACACGACGCACGCCGGGTGCGCGCAGCAGTCCATCGAAAAGGCGCGTGCGTTCGCGTCGCACCTCGTCGACGTGGCGTTGCGTCTGGCGCAGTGCCGCAGGCACGAGCGCCGCGCAGGCCAGCGCCGCCGATGGTGCCGGCAGCGGATACGGCGCCTGGCAACGGCGCAGCACCGCGATCAGGTCCGGATGGCCGATCGCGACGCCCACCCGTGCACCGGCCAGCGCATGCGCCTTGGAGAGCGTGCGCAGCACCACGAGGTTCGCGTGCTGCGCGAGCAGGCCCAGCGCCGACGGCTGCGAGGAGAACTCGGCATAGGCCTCGTCCACCACCACCAGCGCCTGGCCGCGCAGGCTGTCGGCAACGGCTGCGATCGAATCCGACGCGATCGCGGCGCCGGTGGGGTTGGCCGGCGAACACAGGAACACGATCGGCGCCTGGCGTTCGCGTGCGGCCTCGACGACGGCACCGAGGTCCGGTCCGAACCCGCGCACATCATCCAACAGCGGCACCTCCACCAGCGGTGCGCCCTGCAGCCGCGCGGCCACCGCGTACATGCCGAACACCGGCGGCGTGGCGAGCACGGCGTCCTGCCCCGGTCGGCAGCTGGCGCGTACGAGCAGGTCGATGGCCTCGTCGCTGCCACGCCCGACCAGCAGCTGGCCGGCATCCACCGCGTACAGCGCGGCCAGCGCATCGACCAGCGCCTGCGGTTGCGGATCCGGATAGCGGCGGCAGCCGCCATCGGCATCGGCGGCATTCGGCCAGGGCGATTCGTTGGCATTGAGCCAGTCACGGCCGGCCACCCGCGTGCTGCGCGCGGAGCCATAGCCGGCGAAATCGCGCAGGTCCTCGCGGACCAGGTCGAGCACGCTCATGCCCGCGCCTCCGGCAGCCGCAGCCGCACCGCGTTGGCATGGGCCTGCAGGCCTTCGGCTTCGGCGATGGCGATGGCATCGGGCCCGATCGCGGCGATCCCGCCGGGTGTTGCGGTCTGCACGCTGATCGTCTTCTGGAATGCCGCCACGCCGACACCGCTCCAGGCGTGCGCGGCACCGTCTGTCGGCAGCACGTGGTTGGTCCCGCTGCAGTAGTCGCCCAGCGCCTCGGGGGTGTGGTCGCCGAGGAAGATCGAGCCCGCCGAAGTGACCCGGTCGAGCCAGCGGCGCGGTTCGCGCAGCGCCAGGATCAGGTGCTCGGGCGCATACAGGTTGGACAGCGCGAACGCATCCTCGAGGCTGTCGACCTCGACCAGCCGCGAGCGCGCCAGCGCCTGCCGCGCGATGTCGGCGCGCGGCAGCGCGTCGAGCTGGCGGGCCAGCGCCACCTCGACCGCGGCGATCAGCGCCGGTGCGTCGGAGACCAGCAGTACCTGCGAGTCCGGGCCGTGTTCGGCCTGCGACAGCAGGTCGGCGGCGATGAATTCCGGATCGGCGCCGGCATCGGCGATCACCAGTACTTCCGACGGGCCCGCCGGCAGGTCGATGGCGATGTCGCCCGCCTGCGCCAGCTGGCGCTTGGCCTCGGTGACCCAGGCATTGCCCGGCCCGAAGACCTTGTCGCACGCCGGCACCTGCGCGGTGCCGAGCGCCAGCGCGGCGATCGCCTGCGCACCGCCGAGCTTGAAGACGCGGTGCACGCCGGTCATGCGCGCGGCCACCAGCACCGCGGGGTCGGCGCTGCCGTCGCGACGTGGCGGCGTGCACAGCACCACCTGCGCGCACCCGGCCAGGCGCGCCGGAACCCCGAGCATCAACGCGGTGGATGGCAGCGGCGCGCTGCCGGCCGGCACGTACAGGCCGACCCGCGCGATCGGCCGCACCAGCCGTTCGCAGACCACGCCCGGCGCAGTCTCGACGCTGTAGCCCTGCAGCGCGCCGGGCGCGTGGAAGGCCTCGATGCGCGCTGCGGCGCAGGCCATCGCGTCGCGCAGGTTCGCGGGCACCAAGGCTTCAGCCGCGGCGAACTCGGCTTCGCTGACCTCGAAGGATTGCAGTGCGACGCCATCGAGGCGCGCGGTGATGGCACGCAGTGCGTCATCGCCGCCGCCGCGCACCTTGTCGATGAGCGCGGCCACCGACCGCGCCAGTGCCTGCGCACCGTCGCGACCCGGGCGCTGCAACACGCGCAGGCGTGCTTCGCCGTCCAGCGTGGACCAGCGCACGCGCTGCGCGGTCGGCGCGATGTCCAGACCGGTGCTCATGCCAGCGTCCTCTCGACCGGCAGCACCATCAGCCCCCGGGCACCGGCCTGGCGCAGATCTTCCAGGCGCTGCCAGGTCATGGTGCCGCGGCACAGCGTCTGCAGTGCCAGCGTGTCCTGCCCATCGAGCTGCATCACGGTCGGCGGCTCCGCGTCCGGCAGCAGCTTCATCAGCGCGGGCACGGCCTCGCGCGTGGTCTGGAACATCAGCAGGCGGCTGTCGCGCAGGCGCAGCACGCCGTCCATGCGCCGCAGCAGCAGTGCCATGAGTTCGGCACGCGCATCGGTAAATGCCCGCACCGGCCCGGCCAGCACCGCCTCGCTCTGCAGCAGGGTGAGCACCGGGCGCAGCTGGTTGGCGGCGAGCGTGGCGCCGCTGGAGACGAGGTCACAGATCAGGTCGGCCTGGCCGAGACGCGGAGCGATCTCCACCGAACCCGACAGCACCACCACGTCGGCGTCGATGCCCTGCCCGTCCAGCCACTGGCGCACCAGGTGCGGATAGCTGGTGGCGATACGCCGGCCAGCGAGTCCGCCAGGGCCGGTCCATTCCCAGCCCTCGGGCACGGCAAGGTCGAGCCGGCAGCCGCCGAAGCCGAGCGTGCGCAACTCCCGCGCCACCTCCGGCAACGCCTCGGCCTGGCGACCGGCGGCCTGCTCGGCCAGCACGTTGCGGCCGACGATGCCGAGATCGCAGACGCCATCCGCCAGCAGGCCGGGGATGTCGTCGTCTCGCACCAGCAGCAGGTCGATGGGCAGGGTTTCGCCGTAGCAGAACAGGCGATCGCGGCTCTCGCGGAAATCGAGGCCGCACGACGCCAGCAGGGCGCGGGACGGCTCGCCGAGGCGGCCGCTTTTCTGGATGGCAATGCGCAGACGGTCGCGCACCGCCGCGGGGGCGGTCGGGCTCATGGCGGTCCGGGTCAGTGGGAGGGAACGAGGTGCGGGAACTGGCGACGCGCGGCGGCGGCATAGCCGCCCTCGCCGTGGCCCAGCGTGCGTGCGACGCGACCGACGGTGGTCACGCTGACACGGGTGCGCTCGTGGATCTCGCGATACGGCACGCCTTCCAGCAGCAGCGGCACCACTTTCCAGCGGTCCGACATCGCTTCGAGTTCGGCGGGGGTGCACAGGTCGCGCAGGAACGCGACCACGTCCTCGCCGCTCTGCAGCGACGCGAATGCCTCCGCCAGGCCTTGCAGGGCGGCTTCGGCGTCGTATCGCGGCAGGGGATCAGGACGTTGTTTCACTGGGCTAATGTATTAACGCGTTAGTGCATTATTCCGATCGGCGCTCCAATTGCAAGCGCTCGGCGCGTAGCGTTCAGCACGGATGCGGCCTCGTGGTTCAATCGCCCGACGCACCTCACGGACGACGTCGTGCTTCCGATTCCATTGATTGCAACCTGGGCCGCGCTCGTGTTCGCACTCCCGGCAATGGCCGGCGCAGCCGCAGGAGGGCGTCGCGCAGGGGACACCCGGGCCGCAGCGCACGCCGCGCCGGCGCTGCCGCGCAGCCATGACGCGCTCGTGGCCTGGCGCCAGGCGAATCCGGGGCCCGCTGGACCGGATGTCTCCAACCGGTCTGGCGCGCTTCCTGCGCGGACTGGTGCTGATCGATCGTGGTCCGGCGGGCTTCCCGCTCGCCGACCTGCAGGCCGAGCTCACCAGCGCCGAGGTGACTGCGGTGGCACGACTGTTCGGGATGGACGGCCATTGGGAGGGGCTGACCGAAGCCGAGGCGCGGCGCGTATCGCAGGTCGCGCGCCCTGCGGCGGCCACCGCACTGGAACATCGTGTCGAAACGTTCGAAGCGGCCATCGATGAGCTCTCCGCGCAGACGAGCGCCAGAGACCTTGCCACGGCGGTGCAGGCGAGGTTCGAACAGACGTTCCCGTCCGCGGGGTGGACGCGGCTGCTTGCGAACGCGGGCGACCACGACCTGCTCCTGCTGTGGCGCGCGGCCAGCAGTGCAGCGTTTCTCAGCCGTGATCCACGCCTCCACGAGCGCGCGGCGGCGGCCCTCGCCGCGTTGCGCGAGCGTGGGCTGGATACACGCCTGCAGGTGCGGGACATGCAGGCGTTGCATTTCGCGGCCGGCGATCCGGATGCCGCCGCGGCGATCGCGCAGGCGATGCCGGAGCGCGACCCGATCCGGCTACCCGGGCTGCATCCGCTCGCGAACAGCGGACGCCATCACACCGCCTGGGAGGTCACCGGCGATCCTCCGGCACTGGTCGAGCGCGACCGCACGGTGTCCGGGCGGCGCGTGGTCGTGGTGTCGGCGCCGGGTTGCGGATTCAGCCGCGCGGCCGCGCGTGACATTGCCGGGGACGCCACGCTGGGGCCGGTGTTCGCACGCCACGCGCTGTGGCTTGCACCGCCACGGCAGCTCGCCGGCTGGGAGCATCTGCAACGATGGAATGCCGCCCACCCGGACACGCCGATCGAGGTCGCCACCCGCGAAGGCGCGTGGCCGGAGCTGGATTTCGCACGGACCCCGGTGTTCGTGGTGCTCGACGGCGACCGGGTGCTGGCCCGCATCAGTGGCTGGACCCCGGACCATCGCCTGCAGCTGGAGGAGGCCCTGCGCGCCCACGGACTGCTGCCTGACTGACGGCACGCCGCGCCCCGCGGCCGCGCCATGCCTCAGTCCCCGGCGTCGGCAGCCCGGTCGCTGTCCTGGTGGCGGTGCGCGATCACCCAGCCCAGTGCCACGCCGGACACCGCGCCGATGATCTCCATGAAGACGCGCGTGCCAAGGCCGTTGGCGTCATGGATCCCCTGCAGGAACATGCGCGCGTAGACGGGCGACTCCAGCCGCATCACGCCCATATAGAAGAGGTTCCAGGTGTCGATGCCGGCGGCGATCGCGATCGCGGACACGCAGCTCCAGCCGATCGAATGCCCTTCGGTCCAGGCGAACCTCCGGGCCAGCGCGTGGAACAGCCAGAAGGCCAGCACTCCCACCAGCAGCGCGATCAGGCCGGCTTCCAGGCCACCGAGCCAGCCGTAATGCAGCGGCAGGTTCAACCGCCCTGCTCCAGCGCCCGGCGCGCGGCGGTCAGCAGGGTGCCGTCGGCCACCAGGCGCACCGCTTCGGCCACCTCGCCATCGAGCGCACGGTCGCGGTCCAGGAAGGCAATGCGCTCCCGCAGTGCGGCGTGGGCCGCGGCGACGGCCGATCCGGGCTGGAAGGGCTCGGAAACGGCGAGCTCCTCGCGCAGCGCATCGACCTCGGCGAGGAAACGCTCGCGATCCGGATGGGACGGCCCCGGCGCGCCCTGCACCTTCACCGCGAAGCCGGCGGCATCGCTGCGCCGCGCGAGGTCGCGCGCGGCGTTGATCATGTCGCGGCGGAAATCGAGCGCCTGCGCGGCGGTGTGCATTTCCAGTGCCAGCACCTTGCCGAGGTCGGCCACCATCGACAGCACATGGCGCGCCTCGTTGGCGCCCATCGACACGTGGTCCTCGGCGTTGGCGCTGGTGGGTACCGAGTACACGCTGGCCGGGTGCGCGCGTGTGGCGAGGTCGTTGACGATCGCCGCCGCGGTGTACTGGATGATCATGAAACCCGATTCGGTGCCGTCCTCGTTGCCGATCAGGAACGCGGGCAGGCCGTCGCTGGTGGACGGATCGACCAGCTTGTTGAGCCGCCGCTCGGAGATCGACGCCAGCACCGGGATCGCGGCCTTGACCGCCGACAGTGCCAGCGCCAGCGGCATGCCGTGGAAGTGGCCGGCGGAGATCACCTGCTCCTCGACGTGCTCGGCCTCGCGGTCCGGGAACACCAGCGGGTTGTCGGTGACGGCATTGAGTTCGATGTCGAGCACGCGCGCGGCGTGCGCGGCGGCATCGCGCACCGCACCGTGCACCTGCGGGATGCAACGCAGCGAGTAACTGTCCTGCGGCTGATGCTTCTTGCCGCCACGGAACGGCTTGAAGCGGTCGTAGAACTTCTCGCGTCCGTGGCGCTGGTTGGCGGCCACCCAGTCCCAGCCGATGTCGAAGCGCAGCGCCTGCGCTTCGGGGGTGTCCCAGCTCTCCGGCATCCAGAAGCGGAAGCGCGGCACCAGGTGGTAGGCGATGTCGGCGAGCGTCGAACCGTCCAGCAGCGCACGCAGGCGTGCGGCCACCTCGACCTGGCCCGGATGCGGGCGTAGCGCGTGCACGTCGGCATCGAATGCGCCGAGGCGCCCGGCAAAGGCGTCGATGGTCATTGCCGCGGCGAGGTCGGCGGTGTCGAGCAGGTCCTCCAGCCGGTGCAGCGCCAGCACACCCATCGCCAGCATCTGCGCGGTGCCATTGTTGAGCGCCAGGCCTTCCTTGTACGACAGCTCCACCGGGCGCAGGCCGGCGCGCGCGAGCGCCTCGCCACCCGGCATCCGCTCGCCGTCGAGGAAGGCCTCGCCGCCGCCCAGCAGCACGATCGCCAGGTGCGACAGCGGCGCGAGATCACCCGACGCGCCCACCGAACCCAGCGACGGCACCACCGGCACCACACCGGCATTGAGCATCGCGGTCAGCGCCTGCAGGGTCTCCACGCGGATCCCCGAGTGCCCGCGCAGCAGCGTGTTGATGCGGATGCACAGCATCGCGCGCACCACGTCGGCAGGCATCGGCTCGCCCACGCACACCGCGTGGGTGACGATCAGGTTGCGCTGCAGCTCGGCGTGCAGAGAACGTCCGGACGGCGCCACGCCCGGAAGTTCGTCGCGCAGCGGATGCGCGCCCAGCAGCTTGTCGGCATTGCTGCCGAAGCCGGTGGACACCCCGTAGATCGGTTCCTCGCGGCGCACCTGTTCGGCGAGGAAGGCGGCAGCGCGTGCGACCGCCTCCAGCGCGCCGTCGTCCAGCTCGACCGGTGCGCCCCCGGCGACCATCACCAGCTGCGTGCGCGTCAGCGACCTGCCATCGAGATGGATCGGCTTCATCGTGTTCTTCCCCTGTATTCGGTCGGCCGGTCGGCCATCAGCGGCCTGCCAGCGCGCGGGTCTGCTCGAGTTCGACGCGCAGCGCCTCGGCACACTCGGCACGCGCCACCTCGAACTGCTGCTCGCGCAGCAGGTCCTTGACCGCGACCACGCCACGCGAGCGCTCGTCGTCGCCGGCCAGCACCACGAAGCGGATACCCGCCTTCGCCGCGTACTGGAACTGCCGGCCGAGCTTGCGCGGCTCCATCTGCACCTCGGTGTTGATGCCACCGGCACGCAGCCGGCGTGCCAGGTCCAGGGCGTCGTCGAGCGAGGCATCGTCCATCAGCGCCACCATCGCCTGCACGCTGCTTTCGCCGATGCCGTCGATCAGGCCGGCGTCGCGCAGCTGGAAGAACAGCCGAGTCAGGCCGATCGAAATGCCCACGCCGGGCAGCCTGGACTTCGTGTAGTGGCTGGCGAGGTCCTCGTAGCGGCCGCCGGAACAGATCGAACCGATCTCCGGATGGTCGGTGAGCGTGGTCTCGTAGACGGTGCCGGTGTAGTAGTCGAGGCCGCGGGCGATCGAGAAGTTCAACCGGTAGGCGGACTCGGGCACGCCCAGCGCACGCACCAGCTCCAGCACCTCGCGCAGTTCGGCGGCGCCTGCGCGCAGCGCCTCGCCGGCGCCCTCGCCCGCCTGCGCCAGCACCTGGTCGATCCGCGCCAGCGCATCGGCATGCGAGGTGGAGCGCACTTCGACGAAATCGAGGATGCGCTGCACCGCATCAGCGGGAAGACCGAATGCCGCGCTGGTGAGCGTCTCGCGCACGTAGTCGGGGCCACGCTTGTCGATCTTGTCGACCTCGCGCAGCACCAGCGCCTGTTGCTGCGCATCGGTCACACCCTGGGCCTCGAAGAACCCGCGCATCAGCTTGCGGTTGTTGAGCTGCACCGCGAAGCCGCCGATGCCGAGCTCGGAGCACACCGCGTGGATCACCGCGAGGATCTCGGCGTCGTAGCGGATGCTCAGGCCGTCCTTGCCGATGACGTCGATATCGCACTGGTAGAACTCGCGGAAGCGCCCGCGCTGGGCGCGTTCGCCACGGTAGACGCGCTGCATCTGGTAGCGGCGGAACGGGAAGCTGAGCTCGTGCTCGTGCTCGGCCACGTAGCGCGCCAGCGGCACGGTGAGGTCGAAACGCAACGCCAGTTCCGGCAGGCCGGCACCCTCGCCCGCGGCGGCGTTCGCCAGCGCGCCGGTGGACTGCACGAAATACACCTGGCGCTCGGTCTCGCCGCCGGTCTTGGTCAGCAGCACGTCGGACAGCTCGAACACCGGCGTCTCCACCGGCAGGAAGCCGAAGCGCTCGTAGTTGCGGCGGATCACGTCCAGCATGCGCTGGAAGGCGATCTGCTCGCGAGGCAACAGTTCCATGACCCCGGCGGGGGTACGCGGCTTGATCAAGGCGGGCTCCGGCAGTGCAGAAAGGCAGTGCGACAGTTTAGCGGCTCGCCCCACTCCGGCGGCTGGATCACGCACGACCCCCTTGCCGAGTTCTCCTCACATCCCTAGAATGCGCGGCTCAGTCGGGGTGTAGCTCAGCCTGGTAGAGCGCTACGTTCGGGACGTAGAAGTCGCAGGTTCAAATCCTGTCTCCCCGACCACTGTTCATGAAGAAGCCGGCCCCGCGCCGGCTTTTTCGTGTGCGCGCCCGGCGCCGCATCAGGCGGCGGCCATGCTGCGATCCTTGCCGGCCCGCTTCGCCCCGTACATCGCGAGGTCGGCGCGCTTGACCAGGGCATCCAGCGCCTCGCCCGGCGCCGACAGGGCGACGCCGGCACTGAATGCGATGGTAATCCGCGCGCCCTCGTGCGCCAGGGCACGGTGCTGGAGCACGGTACGCAGGCGCGCCAGCGCGGCGAGTGCCTCGGGCAATGGCGTATCGGGCATCAGCACCACGAACTCCTCGCCACCGAAGCGCGCGATGACATCGCTGGCACGCAATGTCAGCCGCGCCACCTCCACCACGTGGCGCAGCGCCGCATCGCCGCCGAGATGGCCGTGCGCGGCATTCAGCGCCCGGAAGTCGTCGAGGTCGAGCATCGCCAGGCACAGCGGACGGCCAGCGCGCACCGCGGCGGCGGCAGCGGCGTCGAACCGTTCCTCGAAGCCGCGGCGGTTGAGGCAGCCGGTCAGCTGGTCCTCGCGTGCCTTGCCGGCGGCGTCGCGCAGCTTCTGCTCCAACTGCTGGATATGGCGTTCGCGTGCTTCGACCTCCTGGCGCGCGCTCAGCAGGTCGTCGCGGGCCCGCAGGGCCTGCGCCTGCACCCGGGCGGTGTCGACCAGCACGTCGTCGAGCATCTGCTGCAGATCGATGATGCTGCGCGCCTCGCGCACCCGGAGTGCGTGTCGGGTGATGCGGTCGTGGAACTCGCCGGTGTCCACCGCCATCCCGTCAAGACGTTCGACGAACGCCGCCATCATGTCCTTCATCGCGGTGCGCGAGTCGGCGATTCCCTGCCGCAGCAGGCCCTGGCGGTAGATCACGTCCCGCAGTTCCGCGCGCGCCGACTGCAGCGACTGCCGGTCCATCGGCCCACCCAGCAGGCCGCGGACCCGCGCGATCTGCCCGTGCAGCCAGCTGCGTTCATCGAGCAGCTCGCCGATGTTCTCCAGCAGCAGCTCGAACAGCCCCACCAGCATCGCCAGCTGTTCGTCGGCATCTTCCGCATACAGGCCCACCCGCGTGCAGAGGCCGGTCAGCTGCTGCGTCAGCACGCCCAGATCCTGCCCGGGGCGCCATTCGCGTACCCGGGATGCAAGCGTCCCGGATTCCGCGGCAAGCACGGGCTCACGTTGCAACAGTGCCCCCAGCGCAACGCCCAGCACCTGGCGCAGCGCCTCGCGCAGGCGCTCGGCATCGCTGGCCGATGGCGGCTCCAGCTCGATGCAGCGGACGTACCGGTCGATCAGTTGCCGCATCGCACGGCCGTACGCGACCCAGTCCTCCGCGGCGCAGGCGGCCTGCAGGTAGCGGCCCATGTCGCCGAGCTCGTCATGCAGCCCGGCCATGCCGTCGGCGAAGGCAGCCAGCAGCAGCACCGGCTGGTCGGCGGTGGCGAACAGCTCACGCAGTTCGGCGCTTCCGATCGGCTCGGCACGGCGGATGGACATCGCGGTCGATGTGCCGCCTGGCGATCGGCGGAGGGTGCTGACGGGGGGGTCGCTCATGTCGCGCATGGAAAGGTTTCTGTGCAGCGGCGGGCATGCGCCGCGGACGCGGGCGATGTGGCTATCGGCCCATCGGGCGGTAAATTGAGCGCTGCCGTGCCGGCATCGGGCCTCTCCCTGAACGGCGCGCGAGGAACTTTCCGGACCCGCAACGCATCGTTGACATGGACATGGCAAGTATCGCCGCGCCGAATGCCGCAGGGATGCAGTGACGCGGCTTTGCATCCCCACCCGATCGATTACTTCATGCGATGTTCCTGCGTTGTTCGTCCTGACCGTCTTGCGCTCCTGCTGTTCGTCCTTTCGCTGCCCGCCGGCGCGCAGGCGCTTACATTCGCTGGACCCGCCCCAGGTGGCCGCGCCGGGGACAGTGTTTTCGCGACCATCGACGATCTGCGCGGGCAAAGCCGCCATGCCGAGGCCCTGCTGCTGATCGAGCGCCGGCTCGCCCATCGCCCCGACGACGACGACGCATACCGCCTGCGCGTACTGACCTTGGCCGATCTCGGCAGTTCGCGCCTGGCCGCCGCCGGGCTTGCGCAACGCCCGGCCCTGTTCGCCGACCATGAGCGCGAGCGCATCGAGGGCGACGCGGTGGCGCGGCGCATCGGCTGGGCCGAAGTGCTGCCGGAGAACCCGCGGGACCGTCTGGCCGAAGCCCGCACCGCGCTGGAGGAACTACGCACGCTGCAGCGCACGGCGCCGCGGCTGACCCGCTGGGAATCCACCCGGCTGAGGGTGGACGCGCTGGCCGCGCTCAACCAGTTGCACCGCCATGAGGACGTTGCCGCCGGGTACCGCGCATTGCTTGCCGAGGACATCGAGGTGCCGGCCTACATCCTCGCCACCGTGGGCGATTCGCTGCTGGCATTGCGGCGCCCCGCCGAGGCGCTGCCGGTGCTCGAACAGGCGGTCTCCCACGAGCCCGGCAACGTCAACGCCACGATCCTGCTCGGCTACGCGTGGCTGGAACTGGAACGCTTCGATCGCGCACTGCCGGTCTTCGCCGCGCTTGCCGCCTCGCAACCGGCGCGGCCGCGTCGCGATGGCGCGGCTGCCGGGTATGAGAACTGGGACCGCTACAGCGCCGATGTCGCACACGCGATGGCGCATTCGCACGCCAACGATCACGCCCGGGCCGATGACATGCTGCAGGCACTCGTGGCCATCGGACCCCACAACGCATCGCTGCAGGCGGCTTACGGCGCGGTGCAGGCACGCCGGTTGCGGCCCTCCGCGGCGCTGGAGCGCTACCGGATGGCGGCCACCCTGGATCCATACGATCGCGACGCCCTCGCCGGCCAGGTCGGCAGCCTGGTCGCGCTGGAGCGCATCGACGAGGCCGCGGATGCACTGCAGGCGTTACAGGCCATCCATCCGCATGATCCGCGCAGCGCACGCATCGCTCGCGATCTCGATCGCCATCGCGGCGCGCAGTTCGCGCTGTCGTCGGCCTCGGGCCGCAGCAACGCGCGTGGCGAAGGCACCGCGCAATCGCCGTTTGGCAGCCGCGATGCCAGCCACGCACTGGAGCTGCGCTCGCCGCTGCTGGCCGGGCGCTGGCGCGTGGGCGTCGTCGGCCAGCAACGTGAGGCCGACTTCGACGACATCCGCACGCGCTATCGCGGCGCCGGCGTGGGCGGCTGGTACCGACACGACCGCCTCGGTGCCGCGGCCACCGTCTGGCGTATCGACGACGATGACGCGCCCGGTCCCACCGCGTGGACGCTCGCCGCAGACTGGCGCCTCGGCGATGCCTGGCGGATCGGCGGCTCCATGGCCCATCGCGATGCGGATGCCTCGCTGCAGGCGCGCCGGGCCGGCATCACCGCCGACAGCCTGCGCCTGAGCGCCGACTGGACACCGGACGACACCCTCGCCATCGGCGCGCATGCATCGCACCTGCGTTACGACGACGGCAACACTCGTGACGGGATCGGCGTGGATGCATCCACCCGTCTGCATACGCGCCCGCACCTGCTGGTCGATGCACTGGCCTCGGTCCATGCCAGCCGCGGCTCGCACGGCGAGGACGCCGCGTACTTCAACCCGTCGCGCGACGCCTCGATGCAGCTGGGCCTGCGCCTGGACCACATCACCTGGCGGCGCTACGGCAGCGCGTTCCGGCAGAGGCTGGAACTGCACGCCGGCCCGTACTGGCAGCAGAGGCATGGCAGTCAATGGATACCCGCCGTCGGTTACCGCCATGTGTGGCGACGCGAAGGCGGCACGTTCGAATATGGCGTGACCTGGTCACGCCCGGTCTACGACGGCGTGCGCGAGCAGCGCGTCGCGCTCGACGCCGGCCTGCGCTGGGGAGGTGCACGATGAGCCGCGCACTGGTGCTGATGCTGGCGCTGCTGGCATGGGCGTGCTGGCCACATGCGGCCCGTGCCGACCTGCTGGTGCTGAGCTATCACGACATCCGCGACGATGTCGCGCCAAAGGGTGATCCCGATGCCTACGCGGTGTCGACGGCCAACTTCGCCCGGCACCTGGACTGGCTGCATGGCAATGGCTACCGCCCGGTCAGCGTGCAGGCGGTGCTGGATGCGCGCGCCGGCCGCGGCGCGCTGCCCGAACGCGCGGTGCTGCTGACCTTCGACGATGGCCTGCGCAGCGCCTACACCCACGCATTCCCGCTGCTGCGCGCATACGGTTTCCCCGCGCTGGTGGCACCGGTGACAGGCTGGATGGACCTGGCCGAGGGCGAAGCGGTGCCCTATGGCCCGCGCGACTTCACCCGCGAGGACTTCCTGACCTGGGCGCAGCTGCGCGAGATGCAGGACAGCGGCCTGGTCGAGATCGGCTCGCACAGCCACGACCTGCACCGGGGGGTGACCGGCAACCCCTTTGGCAACCAGATGCCCGCTGCGGTCACCCGTCTGTGGAATGCGGACACGGGCTACGAGTCCGATGCGGACTGGCACGCGCGCATCCATGCCGACCTCGCCACCAGCAGTGCGCTGATCGAGCGCCACACCGGTCGCGCGCCACGGGTGATGGTGTGGCCCTACGCCGCCTACAACCGCGCCGCCACCGATATCGCCCACGCGCTGGGCATGACCCTGTCGTTCGATCTCGAAGGCCGTTCACAGCAGGGCGACCTTGGCCAGCAGGGCGAGCGTGAGGCCGGCCAGGACTCGCTGGACAGCCTTGCGCGGCTGCTGATGCACCGCAATCCCGATGTGCGTGACTTCGCCGGCGAGCTGCGCCGCGATCTCTCGCGCGATGGCCTGCGGGCGATCCAGGTCGACCTCGACTATGTGCACGACGAGGATCCGGTGCAGATGGCGCGCAATCTCGATGCGCTGGTGCAACGCATCCACGAGATCCGCCCGAGCCATGTGTTCCTGCAGGCGTTCGCCGATCCCGATGGCGATGGCGCGGCGGATGCCCTGTACTTTCCCAACCGGCACCTGCCGGTGCGCGCGGATCTCTTCAGCCGCGTGGCCTGGCAGTTGCGCACGCGCGCGGGCGTGCGGGTGTTCGCGTGGCTTCCAGTGCTGGGCTACGAACTCGCCGACCCAGCACTGCAGCGCGAGCTGCGGATCGCCGCGCACGACCCGGCCGAGATTCCCCGGCTCGATCCTGCCGATCCGCGCGCGCTTGCGATCGTCGAGGACATCTATGCCGATCTCGCCCGCCACGCGCATTTCGACGGCCTGCTGTTCCATGACGATGCCTATCTGCGCGACGACGAGGTGCCTCACTACGGCGACGGGGTGCCGGCCCGCCGCACCGCAGGGCTGGTCGACTTCACCCTCGCGCTGAAGGCGTCCGCCGAGCGCTGGCGGCCGAAGCTCGTCACCGTGCGCAACCTGTTCGCACGACCGGTGCTGGAGCCGGAATCCGAAGCGTGGTTCGCGCAGCGCCTGGACGCGTTCCTGGAGGCCTACGACTTCACCGCGCTGATGGCGATGCCGCAGCTCGAGAACGCGGAGGATCCCGAACGCTGGATGCAGGCCCTGGTGGCCGCGGTCGCCACCACGCCGGGTGGGCTCGAACGCGCACTGTTCGAGCTGCAGACGATCGACTGGCGCAGTCAGCGACCGATCGCGCCGGATGTGCTGCGCAGCCAGGTGCGCGCACTGCTCGCCGCGGGCGTGCGCCACCTCGGTTACTACCCGGACGACTTCATCTCCGACCATCCGCCCCTGCCCGCCGCCCGTGAAGCGATGTCGGCACGCGAATTCCCCTACGTGGAGCATTGATTGGACGTTTACGGGTTTCCGCTTGCCGCATGGCTGTTCAACTTCGCGTTCTTCTACCCGATCGTCATGGCCTTTTTCTGGATGACCGGCGGCATCTACTACTACCTGCGCCGCGAGCGTGGCACCCCACTGCCGGATGCACCGCCCCCACTGCCGGACACGCCGTTCGCTTCGATCCTGGTGCCCTGCCACAACGAGCAGGACCACATCGTGGCCACGATCACCGCGCTGTCGGCGCAGGAGTACCCGGAATTCGAAATCATCGCGGTCAATGACGGCAGCAGCGACCGCACCCCGGAGCTGCTCGATGCAATGGTCGCCGACCATCCGCGCCTGCGCGTGGTACACCTGGCCGCAAACCAGGGCAAGGCGAACGCGCTGCGCATCGGGACGCTGGCGGCGACCTCGGAGTACCTGGTGTGCATCGATGCCGATGCCGCGCTCGATCGGCACGCGGTGCGCTGGCTGGTCGGCCACCTGATCGACGGGCCACGCGTGGGGGCGGTCACCGGCAACCCTCGCATCCGCAACCGCACCACCCTGCTAGGCCGCATGCAGATCGGCGAGTTCTCCGCGATCATCGGCCTGATCAAGCGCGCGCAACGCACCTACGGTCGTCTGTTCACCATCTCCGGCGTGATCTGCGCGTTCCGGCGCACGGCACTGCACGACGTCGGCTACTGGAGCGACCGCATGGTGACCGAGGACATCGACATCTCCTGGCGGCTGCAGCTGGCCGGCTGGGACATCCGCTACGAACCCAACGCGCTGTGCTGGATCCTGATGCCCGAGACGCTGCGCGGGCTGTGGTCGCAACGGATGCGCTGGGCCAGCGGAGGCGTCGAGGTGCTGCTGCGCCACGGCCGCGACGTGCTGTCGTGGCGCCGGCGGCGGATGTGGGGCGTGCTTGCCGAATACGCGCTCAGCCTCACCTGGGCCTACGTGATGCTGACCATCATCCTGCTCTGGGTGCTCGGCCTGTTGCTGCCGTTGCCGGCCCCGTTGCAGGTCGAAACCATCCTGCCGCGCTGGCACGGGGTGGTGCTTGCCTCGGTGTGCATGCTGCAGTTCGCCACCAGCCTGGTGATCGAGCGCCGGTACGAACGCGGCCTGGCGCGGCACTTCTACTGGATCATCTGGTACCCGATGGCCTTCTGGGCGATCGGCATGGTGACCGCGGCGATCGCCTTCCCGCGCACCCTGCTCGGCCGCCGTGACCGGCGCGCGTTGTGGACCAGCCCGGATCGTGGAGCACGCGCATGACACCGCCGATCATCGACCACCGTCATCGCCGCGGGCCCGGCCGGCGTGCCGCCGGCGGTGCGATGACGGCCGCCGCATGGGCGGTGTACGCGTGGCTGTGGGCGCCGCTGGTGACGATAATCGCCTGGTATGTCGGCATCCGCACCGCGTGGCTGCAGCTGTACCTGCGCCAGGATGAGGTCGACCTGTTCGTGCTCGCCTCGCTGCCACTGATCGCGCTGGCGTGCGGTACGCTGCTGATCGGCTGGGCGGAGTACAACCGGGCCCGCTTCGCAAACGCCGACCGGCGCCGTCGCCGGACGGATGTGGATGACGACAGCGTGCGCTGCGCGCTTGGCGCCACGCCGATGCTGGCAACGAAGCTACGCGACGGGCGCATCGTCCACGTGGCGCTTGACGATGACGCGTGCCCCGTGGCCGCGCAACTGGGCAGCTGACTCCGTCGGGCTACAGCGCATCCAGCCGCGCACGCAGTTGATCCAGGCGCAGGTCCGCCGCCGCGCCGGGCGACACGCGCGCCGCGAGGCTGGCTTCCGGCGTGCGTCCCTCCCCGGCCTGCTCCACCGACGCCGCGGCGGCACGGTAGGCATCGCGGAACGGAACGCCGGCGGCGGCCTGCTCCACGGCGACATCGGTGGCATACATGCCGGCGTCCATCGCCGCGCGCATGCCCGCGGGCTTCCATTCCAGGTTGGACAGCAGCGCCGGCAGCAGCTCCAGCGCGGCGAGCCCGCGACCGAAGCCGTGGAAGATCGCGCCCTTGCTCGACTGCAGATCGCGGTGGTAACCCGACGGCAGCGACAGCAGCTGCTCGATCTCGGTCCGCGCGGCGGCGACGCTGGCATGCGCGGCGCGCATCAGCTCCACGACATCGGGATTGCGCTTGTTGGGCATGATCGAACTGCCGGTGGTGTACTGCGCCGGCAACGCCACGAAGCCGAACTCCGCCGCGGTGAACAGCGACAGGTCCCAGGCCAGGCGCCGCAGGTCGAGCGTGGCCGAGCCGAGCGCTTCGAGTGCGGCCAGCTCGAACTTGCCGCGCGACAGCTGGGCGTAGATCGGGCTCACCTGCATGCGCGCGAAGCCGAGCGCGGCGGTGGTGTGTTCACGGTCGAGCGGCAGGTTCACGCCGTAGCCCGCAGCGGTCCCGAGCGGGTTGGCGTCGACCAGTGCCAGCGTGTCGAGCGCGCGACGGGCATCGTCGATAAAAGCCTCGGCCCAGCCGGCCCACCACATGCCGGCCGATGACACCACCGCACGCTGCAGGTGGGTGTAGCCGGGCAATGGCAGATCCTTCTCCGCCTGCGCGCGATCGATCGCGACACGCGCGGTCTCACGTGACAGCGCGGCCACCCGCGCCAGCTTCTCCTTCAGCCACAACCGCGTGGCGACCAGCACCTGGTCGTTACGGCTGCGGCCGGTGTGGACCTTCTTGCCGGCATCGCCGAGGCGCTCGACCAGCCGCGCCTCGATTGCCGAATGACCATCCTCGTAGCGCGCATCGAGGATGAAGTCACCACCGCCGAAGTCCACGGCGAGCTGGTCGAGTTCCGCTTCCAGCCCCTGCAGTTCGTCGGCAGAAAGGATGCCAATGCGCTGCAGGCCCTGCGCATGCGCGCGGCTGGCGGCGATATCGTGCAGGAAGAACTCGCGGTCCAGCAGCACATCGTCGCCGGCGAGGAAGGCCTGGATCTGCGCGTCGACGGCGACGCCGGGTTTCTGCCAGAGGAGGTCGGACATCGTTGGGGTTCCTGTTGCCGGGCGGAGCGGCGCGTGCCGTGCCTAGAGCGGAATGCCCGCGGTCTCCGGGAGACCGAAGGCGAGGTTGAGGTTCTGCAGCGCCTGGGTGGCGGCACCCTTGAGCAGGTTGTCCAGCGTGGCGACCACCACCACGCGACGGCCGTCGTCGCTCGCGGTGAAGCCGCCGATCCGTGCGCCATGGTGCCCGGCGATGCCGCTCACCCACGGTGCGGCATCGACGATCTCCACCAGAGGCTCGTCCGCGTACCGGTCGCGGTAACGCGCAGCAAGCGCGTCCACGTCCACCGGAGCCGACAGGTGCGCGTTGACGGTCAGTGTGATGCCACGGAAGTGTGCGGCGACATGCGGCATGAATTCCACCGCAGTCGCCAGCTGGCGCGTCACCTCGCGCTCGTGGATATGCCCGGCCAGCGCATACGGCATCAGGTTGTCGCGCAGAAGCTCGATGTTGTTGCGGTCCGATGGCGTGGTCCCGGCACCGGAGTAACCGGACACGCCGAAGGCCTGCACGGGACCGTCCAGCAGGCCCAGCAGCGGCGCGATCGCCAGCTGCATCGCGGTGGCGTAGCAGCCGGGGTTGCTGATCCGGCGCTGGCCGTCATAACGCCCGCGGGTGAGCTCGGGCAGCCCGTAATACCAGCTGTCGTCGAAGCGGTAGTCGGCCGACAGGTCGACCACCACCGTCTCCGGCGCATCGCGGTCGAGCGCGGCGACGAATGGCGCGGCCTTGCCGTTTGGCAGCGCCAGCACCACCGCATCCGCGCCCTGCCCGGGCACCGCATCGGCGCCGAAGTTGCCGTAGCGCAGGTCACCGGTGTAGCCGGCGACCTGCGCGTCCACGCGCTGGCCGTCGAGTTCGCGCGACGAGACGAAGGCAAGCTCCAGCGACGGATGGCCGTGGACCAGCCGGATCAGCTCCGCGCCGGTATGGCCGCGTGCGCCGACGATGCCGACGGTACGTACGGATTGGCTCATGTCGTACTCCCTTCGCTCAGTCGACGAGGGTCGGCGTGCGCTGCGCGCAATGGTCGACGAAATAGCGGATGTCATCGAGATCGCCGGTGCCGTACCAGAACACCTTCCACGCATCCTGCTTGTAGCAGCCGTCGGACTGCGCGTAATAGAAGATATTGATCTGATTGTCGTGGCGCGAACGCCAGAACAGCTGCGGCGTCTCCTCGTGCATCACCTGCCACACCGCGCGCCCCAGGCCCTCGCCCTGCGCCTCGTCGAGCACCGCGAACTTGTCGAGATACACGTACCCGTCTTCGGCGGTGAGGATCACCGCGGCACGGTAGTTCTCGCTGACATAGGCGCGCAGCAGACGGGTGCGCTCGAAATAGTCAGGCGCCAGCGTGCGGCCGAAGCTCGACTCGATCAGCGTGCGCAGGCGGTCGAGGTCGAAGGCGCTCCAGTCGGTCGCGCGCAGCACGCGCTCGCCGCGACGCACCAGCGTGCCCGAGCCCTTGTGGGTGAACAGCTCCTTGGCCAGATCGTCCGGGCGGGTGATGGAGACCGACGAGGTCAGCGGCAGGTCGTCCAGCAGTCCCTTGATCTGCTCCAGCTTCAGCCGCATCCCGCCGCTGATCCAGTCCTGCGCCATGAGGTGTTCGTATTCGGTCGACAGGTTGATCGAGTCGATCACGCTGCCCTGCTCGTCGAGCAACCCGCCGGTGCCGGTGAGGAAGATGATCTTGTACGGCTGCAGCACCCGCACCAGCTCGTTGGCGGAGAAGTCGGCGTTGACGTTGAGGATCTGCCCGCCACTGGTCTCGCCGAGGCTTGCGATGACCGGGATCGACCCGGCCTGCAGGCTGGTCTCGATCGGCGCCAGGTTGACCCTGCGGATCTCGCCCACCAGCCCGTAGGTGTCGCGGTCGAGGTAGTCCGCCTCGAACACGCCGCCGGTGATCGAGGTCGCCCGCGCACCCGACTGCTGCAGCGCCTCCACCAGTGCCAGGTTGGACGCCTGGAACACGCGACGCACGATCGCCAGCGACTCCGGCGTGGTCACGCGCAGGCCGTTGACGGTGTGCTTCTCGATGCCGGCGGCCGACAGCTCCGCATCGAGCTGCGGGCCGGCGCCGTGCACGACGATCGGGCTCAGGCCCACCTGCTGCAGGAAGGTCAGCGACGAGGTCAGTGCATCGAGGTCGTCGCGCAATACCGCGCCACCCACCTTCACCACCGCGAAGCGCTTGGCATCGAGCTGGGAGAAGCGCTTGAGGTACTGGCTGATCTCGCGCGCGCTCGCCATCGACGACAACAGGCGGACGATGGTCTGGCGGGTCTGGGTATGTGCTTGCATCGGCTCGGTTCGGGTGGGTGCGGGTTTCAGCCGCGGATTACGGTGCGGACGCGGATCGAAGGGGGAAACGTGCGGCGTTGCTGTCGGGCCACTCCTCCCGCGCGGGAGGGGTGTTACGTGCGTGTCTGGCGGGCCGCGGTCCGTCGGCCGCCGCCGGCGTTCATCGGCGTGGATCCGCGACAGAACCGGCCGCGCCACCCAGGATCCGCACGATCGACTCCGCGTAGGTCTCGAGCTCGCTCAACGACACCCACTCGTCGGCCGTGTGCGCCTGGGCGATGTCGCCAGGTCCGTGGACGATCGCGGTCATCCCCGCCTGCGAGAACAGCGAGGCCTCGGTCCAGAAGTCCACCGCATTTCCAACGGGCAGGCCGAGCGCGTCGGCGAGGTCGCGTGCTTCCAGCCGGCGCTCCTCGGCTTCGGCGACGTTGCCGGCCGGCAGCGGCGGACCGCGGAAGGTTTCCTCGTAGCGATCGAGCGCGCCGGTGGTGACGAAGCCGCCGAACGTGCTGTGCAGCACGTCGATGTCCTGCGACGGCAGCGGCCTGAAGCCGAAGCGCACCTCGGCATGCGGGGCGATGACGTTGGCCTTGATGCCGCCTTCCACGCGGCCGACGTTGAAGCGCAGGCCGGTCAGGCCACCGAACCGCTGGTGCGCCTGTGCCTCGACGAAATCGAGCGCGCTCGCGCCCCAGCGCATCGCCTGGTGCAGCGCGCTGGCCTCGAGCGCATTGGCGCCGGATGCATGCCCGGCCGCACCGCGGAACTGCAGCCGCACCGAACTGATGCCGCGATGCGCGAGCACCGCTTCGCAGCGCGTCGGCTCGGCGATCACCGCTTCGGCGAAGCCGTGGTCGCGTTCCAGGAACGCGGCGATGCCGCGCGGGTCATTGGCCTCCTCGTCGCTGGTGAACAGGAACGCCGCCGCACCGGTGGTGGCCTGCGCCGCGGCGATCAACCCGGCCGCCGCGCCCTTGATGTCGCAGGTGCCGAGGCCGATGGCGCGGCGGCCACGCACGCGCAGGCGCAGCGGGTCGGCGCTCCAGTGCGGCGAGTCCGGCACGGTGTCCAGGTGCACGTTGAACAGTACCCGGGGCTGCCCGCGCACCGCGAACAACGACACCGCGCCGTCACCGTGGTCGGTCACCTCGACGCGGAAATCCGCCAGCTGCGCGCGGATGTAGTCGAAGATTCCACCGGTATCGATGGCCCGCGGGGGATTACGGGTGTCGAAGGACACCAGCCGTTCCAGGTGCGTCAGGGTGCTGTCGAGAAGATCGCTCATCGGCTTCGCATCAGGGTCGCGGTGGTGGGTTCGGGGCCGGGATGCCGGGTCGCTCAGCGATTGACCTGCGCATACAGCGTCGAGCTCATGCCGAACAGCTTGATGAAGCCTTCGGCTTCCTCGACGCCCCAGTCCGCGGACTGCGCGTAGGTCGCGTTGCGCGAATGCAGCAGGTGCGCGGAGCTGATGGCCACGGCGTCAACCCGGCCGCCACGCGTCTCGAGCGTGACCTCGCCGGTCACCGTGGCCTGCACCGAGGCCAGGAAGGCCTCGAGGTCGGTCTTGAGCGGGTCGTGGAAGAAGCCCTCGTAGACCAGCTCCACCCACTTGCGCGCCACCTCGGGCTTGAAGCGGTTCTGCTGCTTGGACAGCACCGCCTCCTCGAGTGCGCGATGCGCGGTGAGCAGCGCCACCAGGCCCGGCGCTTCGTACACGATGCGGCCCTTCAGGCCGATCACGGTGTCGCCGGTATACACGCCACGGCCGACGCCGTAGGACGCGAACAGCGTGTTGAGCCTGGCCAGGATCTGCTCGCCCGGCAGCGGCTTGCCGTCCAGTTCCACCGCCTCGCCGGCGACGAACCGCAGCCTCACCGTCAGCGGTTCCACCGGCCAGGCGCTACGCGGCGCACACCAGCCACGCGCGCCCTCGCCAGGTGCCTCCCAGCGGTCGATCTCGCCACCCGACATGGTCACGCCCAGCAGGTTCTCGTTGATGGTGTAGGCCATCTGCTTGGCGCGCACGCCGAAGCCGCGCTCCTCGAGATACTTCTGCTCGTAGGCGCGGGTCTGGGTGTGTTCCTTCTGGATCTCGCGGATCGGCGCCACGATGCGGTAGTCGCCCTGTGCCTTGATGGCGAGGTCGAAGCGCACCTGGTCGTTGCCCATGCCGGTGCAGCCGTGGGCGATGGCGTTGGTGCCGAGCTCCGCCGCGCGCTTCAGTGCGGCATCGACGATCAGGTAGCGGTCGGAGACCAGCAGCGGGTACTGGCCCTGGTAGCCCTCGCCCGCCCACACGAAGGGCTTGACGAAACCATTCCAGATCGCCGGGCCGCCATCGACGGTGACGTGGCTGGCCACGCCCAGCTCCTGCGCGCGCTTCTCGATGAAGGCGCGCTCGTCGGCGTCCACGCCGCCGGTGTCGGCGAACACCGTGTGCACCGACCAGCCGCGCTCCTGCAGGTACGGCACGCAGAAACTGGTATCGAGGCCACCCGAGAAGGCGAGCACGATGTCGCGGCTCTGCGCCGGCGAAGTGCGGACCGGGGAACCGTCGGAAGAAGGCGCGGGATGCTGCGACATGGGAGATCTCTGGAGGAAAAAGAAGGGGAGAAAAAGGAAAAGAAGGGCCGCTCAGGCAGCGTGGGTGGCGGCGGTCACTGGCGCGCGAGTGCCGCCATCACCGCCTTCTGCACGTGCAGGCGGTTCTCGGCCTCGTCGATGGCGATGCAGTTGGGCGAGTCCATCACCGCATCGGTGGCCTTGACGTTGCGACGCAGCGGCAGGCAGTGCGAGAACACGCCGTTGTTGGTCAGCGCCATCTTGCGCTCGTCGACCATGAAGTGCCTGTACTGCTCGCGGATGGGCTTTTCCGGGCCCCAGTTGCCGAAGTACGGCAGCGCGCCCCAGCTCTTGGCGTAGACCACGTCGGCGCCGGCATAGGCGGCATCGACGTCATGGCTGACCGCCAGCGAGCCCCCGCTCGCGGCGACATTGGCCTCGGCCCAGTCCATGTAGCGCTCGTCGAGGATGTACTCGGGCGTCGGGCACAGCAGGGTCACGTCCATGCCGAGCCGGGTGGCGATGGTGAGCGCCGAGTTGGCCACCGCGGTGTTGAGCGGCTTCGGGTGGTAGGTCCAGGTCAGCACGTACTTTTTCCCGCGCAGGTCGCTGGTGCCGAAGTGCTCCTGCAGCGCCAGCGCGTGCGCGAGTTCCTGGCACGGATGGGTGATGGTCTCCATGTTGATCACCGGCACCGGCGAATACTTCGCGAACGCCTTCAGCACGATGTCCTGGCGGTCGTACGCCCAGTCGGTGAATTTCGGGAACGCACGCACGCCGATCATGTCGACATAGCGGCCCAGCACGCGCGCCACCTCGGCAATGTGCTCTTCGGTGTCGCCGTCCATCACCGTGCCGAGGTCGAACTCGATCGGCCATGCGTCCTTGCCCGGCTGCAGCACGACGGCGTGGCCGCCCAGCTGGAACGCGCCCAGCTCGAAGCTGGTGCGCGTGCGCATCGACGGGTTGAAGAACACCAGCGCGATCGAGCGGCCCTTCAGCGCATCCCCGAGCTTCTCGCGCTTGAAACGGGCGGCATCGGCCAGCAGCGCGTCCAGCTCCGCGCGGCTCCAGTCCTGGGTGTTGAGGAAGTGCTTGATCGACATCGGCATGGTCCGGGTGGAGGTGGTGCGCCCGCAGTGGCTGCGGGTGCCTGCGCGTCATGCGCATGGTGCGGAAACGAAAAAACCCAGCGCTCGGGCTGGGTCTGTCCTGGTGAAACTCGAATGCGACGAGTACCGGCTACCCAGCGGAATGGTGGGCTTCCGGTCGACGCGCGCGCGAGGTCATGCCAGCCGCCATCCAGGCGGAGGTCAGGATCTCGGCGTCGGCGCGAAGGGGGTTCATGAGGGGCGGCATCCTCGCACGGGCGCCGGCGGGCGGCAAGTGGCGGCTCATTCGGCCGACGCCCCGACCACCGGCGTCACCGACACCCGCACACGCACCCGGTTGCCCGGGTCGAACGGCAGCCGCGAACGGTACTTCACGCCCTTGTGGATGTAATCCACCTCGTAGCCGATCGGGCGGCGGAATTCGCGCTCCACCGGCACCATCCGGCAGTTGCCGTTGGCCGGACGCGCGCGCGCAGCCTCTTCCTCGTCCGGGCCGAGCACGTCGCGCACCGCGCCGACCACGCGGGAAATGCCGCGCCGCTCGCCCTCGCCGGCCACCGGCGTGGAGGCATCGCAGCGCTCGACCATGCTGGTCGCCCGCAGCACCTGGTAGACCGGTTCGGCGCTCAGCACGCGGGCGTATTCCATCCGCACGTTCTCCTGCGGAGGCGCGGCCATCTGCGCGTCGCGCTGGGCGCGCTGGTTGCCATGCACGCTCTGCGCCGCAACCGGCAACGACACCGCCGCCACCACCAGGAAGGCGCACAGGCAGGTTGCTTGCTGGAACGGTTGGGGCATGGAAACCAGGAGAGGCGCGAATTCAGGGAGTTTAGGCCGTGGCGCTGTGCGCGGCCTGAATCCTCGCTGTCGTGGACCCGGGCGGGCCGTTAGAATCCCGGGGTTTACCGCAAGCACCGCTATGACCCTGCGCCTGTACAACAGCCTCACCCGACGCGTCGAAGCCTTCGAGCCGCAGGATCCCGGCTGCCCGACGATGTACGTGTGCGGGCCCACCGTCTACAACTACGTGCATATCGGCAACGCGCGCGGTCCGGTGGTGTTCGGCGTGCTGGCGGATCTGTTGCGGCGCCGCTACGGCGGGTTGCGCTATGCGCGCAACATCACCGATGTCGACGACAAGATCAACGCGGCCGCGCGCGACCAGGGCGTGCCGATCTCGACGATCACCGACCGCTTCGCCGCCGCCTACCGCGAGGACATGGCCGCGCTGGGCGTCGCCCCGCCCGACCTCGAGCCCGAAGCGACCGCGCATATCCCCGAGATCGTGGCGATGATCGCGCAGCTCATCGACAGCGGGCATGCCTATTGCGCCGAGGGCCATGTGCTGTTCGCGGTCGAGAGCTTCGACGGTTACGGCAGGCTGTCGCGCCGCGATATCGAGGACATGCGCGCCGGCGCCCGTGTCGAGGTCGCGCCGTACAAGCGCGATCCCGGCGACTTCGTGCTGTGGAAGCCGTCCACCGACGACCTGCCCGGCTGGGACTCCCCCTGGGGCCGTGGTCGCCCGGGCTGGCACATCGAGTGCTCGGCGATGGCGGCGGCGCACCTCGGCCGGACCATCGACATCCATGCCGGCGGCGTCGACCTGCAGTTCCCGCACCACGAGAACGAGATCGCGCAGAGCGAGTGCGCCCACGGCGGCGCGCCGTTCGCCCGCTTCTGGCTGCACAACGGCATGCTGACGCTGTCGGGCGCGAAGATGTCGAAGTCGGTCGGCAATATCGAGAAGGTCCGCGACCTGCTTGCACAGCACCCGGCCGAGGCGCTGCGCTACGCGCTGCTGTCGGCGCACTACCGGCAGCCGCTGGACTGGTCGGACGCACTGGTCGAACAGTCGGCGCGCACGCTGGAGCGGCTGTACGCGACGTTGCGCGATCTCGCCGACGTGGAGGCGACGCCGCGCATTCCCGCTGCCATCGAGGCCGCGCTCGACGACGACCTCAACACCCCGCAGGCACTGGCGGAACTCGCCCGCCTCGGCGGCGAGGCACGCAGGGCCGAAGGCGAGGCGCGCGTGGACGCCAAGGCGCAGCTGGTCGGCGCCGGGCTCGCACTCGGCCTGCTGCAGCAGTCGCCGACCGACTGGTTCGGCCGTGGTGCCGCCGGTGACGACGATGCACGCATCCAGGCACTGGTCGACGAGCGCAGCGCCGCCAAGAAGGCGCGCGACTTCGCCCGTGCCGATGCCATCCGCGACCAGCTCGCCGCCGATGGCGTGCAGCTGGAGGACACACCGCAGGGCGTACGCTGGGTGCGCAGACGCGCCTGACCGCCCGCCTTGAACCGCGACGGCTCCCGGCAGCGGACGGCGAACAGGCCGACCGCACGTTCGCCGCGTGGCAATACCGAATCGACGAGCACAACGTGAACGACACCGTTTTCCCCCTCGAAGCAAGCGCCGCAGAGGCCCAGGCCGCGATCCGCGACGAGTTCGCGTTCTTCGGTGACTGGTCGGAGCGCTACCAGTACCTGATCGACCTCGGCCGCAAGCTGCCGCCGTTCCCCGACGAGCTCAAGACCGAGGACAACCGCCTGCTCGGCTGCCAGTCGATGGTCTGGATCGTGCCCTCAGGTGACGCGACGCGGATGGACTTCGCCGCCACCAGCGATTCCGCGATCGTGTCGGGGCTGATCTTCCTCGCCCTGCGCGTCTATGCCGGCCGCAGTGCGCAGGAGATCGTCGCCACCGAGCCCGACTACATCGCCGCGATCGGGCTGGCGAAGCACCTCTCGCCCACCCGCAGCAACGGGCTGGCGGCACTGCTGGCGGAGATCCGCGCCGCCGCGCAACGCGCACTGGCGTGAGCGCACCGGCGCAGGCTGCCGCGGACGACAGCAGCCGCGCCGCACCGCTGCGCAATGCCGGCTTCCGCCGGCTGCTGGCCTACCGCATCTGTTCGATCCTCTCCTACCAGGTGGTCGCGGTCACCGTCGGCTGGCAGGTCTACGAACTCACCCGCAACCCGTGGATGCTGGGCCTGATCGGGCTGGCCGAACTGCTGCCCTATTTCTGCGTGGCGCCGTTCGCCGGCTACCTGGTCGACAACCTGCCGCGTCGCCGGCTGGGCATGGCGGCGGGCCTGGGACTGGCGCTGACCCCGGTGCTGCTGGCTGCTCACGATCGGCGTGATCGATGCCGGCGTGTGGGCAATCTACGCCGCGGTGGTGCTCACCGGCATGGTGCGGGCCTTCCTCGGGCCGGTCTACAACGCCCTGTTTGCACGCGTGCTGCCGCGCGCGCAGTTCGTGCGCGGTGCAAGCCTGGGCAGCATCGTGTTCCAGTCGGCGCTGGTGCTGGGGCCGGCAATCGGCGGCGTGCTGGTGGGGTGGTCGGGCACCGTGTCGGCGTACATGGCCGCGGCGGTGCTGGCGCTGGGCGTGGTCGTCGCGCTTGCCGGCATGCAGGTCACCGAGCCGGCCCCGGTGCTGCAGCGTGCGCCGATCTTTTCCAGCATCGCCGAAGGGGCGCGCTTCGTGTTCGGCCACCAGATCCTGCTGGGTGCGCTGGCGCTGGACATGTTCGCGGTGCTGTTCGGCGGGGCGATCTCGCTGGCGCCGGCCTTCATCCACGACATCCTCGACTACGGCCCCGAAGGGCTGGGCATCCTGCGCGGTGCGCCGGCGCTGGGCGCGGTGGCGGTCGGCGTGTGGCTGGCGCGCAACCCGATCCAGCGCAATGCCGGGCGCATCCTGCTGGTGGCGGTGGCGTGTTTCGGGCTGTGCATCATCGGATTCGGACTGTCGCGGGTCTTCTGGCTGTCGGCGTTCTTCCTGCTGCTGTCGGGTGTCTGCGACGGCGTGTCGGTGGTGATGCGCTCCACGATCCTGCAGTTGGCGACCCCCGACGAGATGCGCGGCCGGGTGTCGTCGATCAACGGGCTGTTCGTGGGTTCGTCGAACGAGCTCGGCGCCTTCTATGCCGGCTCGATGGCGCGTTTGCTGGGGCTGGTGCCCGCGGTGGTGCTGGGTGGCTGCGTGACCATTTCGATCGCGCTCGCCGCGGCATGGCGGGCGCCGCGGCTGCGCCGGCTGGACCTGCGCGACCTGCAGGCCGGACCACTGGAAGCTGAACGCGGCCATTGAGCGCACACACGACACGCCACCGCCACTGCATATCATCCGCGTTCCCACCGCGTGCGCGCCCGGATGCCGACAGTCGCCTCCCCACTGCCACGAACCCGCATGGAACTGGGCCTGGCCCGCGTGGTGCGCCAGTGGCACCGCTGGCGGCCGGCCCCACTGGAAGCCTGCCCGCCACAGCACTTCACCTGCCACGACATTCCCGCCGCCACCGGCGATGGGCCAGCGCCGCCCACGGCTGCGGTCCCGCGCATCGTGTGGACGTACTGGGACGATGCCCGTCCGCCGTCGCTCGTGCGCGCCTGCCTCGAAAGCTGGCTCGAACACGCCGGCCGCTTCGAACTGCGGCTTCTCGACGATGGCAACCTCGGCGACTGGATCGACGCCCTGCCCCCCGGCCTCGAGCGCGACCCGATCCGCCGCTCCGACTGGATCCGCCTCGACCTGCTGCGTCGCCACGGCGGGATCTGGATCGATGCCAGCAGCATCGTCACCCGTCCGCTGGACTGGGTGCTGGAGGAGCAGCACGCGACGGGCGCGGATCTCGTCGGCTACTTCCTGCGCCGCTACACCACGGACGCGCGTTTCCCGGTGGTGGAGAACTGGTGCATGGCGGCTCCGCCCGGCAGCCGCTTCATCGCCGATCTGCATGACGAGTTCACCCACCACGTGCTCGCCGGCAGCAACGAGGACTACATCGACCGGCTTGTTGCCCTCGATCTCTACGGGCGGGTGCGGCAGAACATCGAGATTCCGCACTACCTGAGCATGCATCTCGCGGCACAGGTGGTGATGCAGACGCGTGGCGGCTACCGGATGGCCCTGGGTGCAGCCGAGGACGGGCCGTTCTTCTATCACCACGCCAGCCGCTGGAACCGCAATGCACTGCGCGCACGCCTGCTGCTGCGCAAGGCCGGCGACGCCGTCCCCGCGTTGATCAAGCTGCGCAAGCCGGACCGACGCCGACTCGATACCTACATCGATGCAGGCCTGTCGCTGCCGGGCAGCCTCGCGACGCGCTACCTGCACGCGAGCGACTGAACCCGCCGGATGCCGGAAACGGACAGGCCCCGCGATGCGGGGCCTGTCCGGATCACGCGTGAGGCGCGCGGGTCAGTCGCCCATCTGCTTCTGCAGATGCTCCCAGCGCTCCTGCTCGTCGATCGTGCGCTCGGCAGTCAGACGTGCCTCGAGGCGGTCCAGCCCGATCTCCTCGCCCGAGTCGACGCTGTAGCCGTACTCGCCCGAGTCGACACGCTTGAGCGTGCTGTCGATCTTGCCGATCAGCTTGCGGTAGCGGTCGCGGGTGCGCAGTTCGAGCGAGTTCTCGGTCTCGCGGGTGGCACGCTCGGCCTCGTCGCCGACGTCGCGCACTTCTTCCTTGAGGTTCTCGATGGTCTGTTTGGATTCCTCCACGAGGTCCGCACGCCACTGCATCAGGCGCTGGCGGAAATACTCGAGGTGGAGCGGGTTCATGTATTCCTCCTCGCGGGAGGGGCGATAACCGTTCGGCACGATCGGACGGCCGGTCTCGGGATCGGTTTTGTATTCCACTACCTTGTACTTCGTCCTGGGCGCCGGGGGAGCCGGGCGAGCGGCGACAGCCACTGCGACCTTGCCGGTCCGGCGCGGGTTCGCGGCCGCGTTGGCGGCCTGGGGAGCGCCAGTCGGCGCGGTGTTCCTGTTCGCGCCCTTCGGCGCGGTGGTCCTGGTGGTATCCGGTGCTTCCGCCTTGACCGCTGCGGCCGGGGCCAGCTTGCGGGCGACGTTGGCTGCCTTGGCGATCGGCTTCTTTGCAACCGCGGACTTGCTCGCCACGGCAGGCGTTGCGGCCTTCTTCACCACGGTCCTGCCGGCCGGCACCTTGGCGACCTTCTTCGCAGGTGCCCTGGAAACGGTCCTGGTCGTGGCTTTCTTCGCCGGCGCGGCCTTCTTGGCAGACGCCGCCTTCTTCACTGCAACGGCCTTCTTCGCGACTGCCGCCTTCTTTGCGGCCTTCGCGGGAGCCTTCTTCACCGGGGACCTGGCAGCGGTGGCCTTCTTTGCCGCAGCCTTCTTCGCCGGTGCCTTCACGGCCTTCTTCGCGGGCGCCTTCTTCGCCGCCGCGGTGGCGGACTTTTTCGCGGTTTTCTTCGCTGCCACGTCGCTCCGTCCTTTCGTTCCCTTGGATTGGGAAAGCGGGGTGTTATACCCTGCCCCGGCGGCAGCGGCAACCGAGCACGACCCCCCATCATCACGCCGCATGCATCCAGTGATCGACCGCTTCCTCATCCTCCTGCTGCGCCTGTACAAGCGCCTGTTGAGCCCGCTGCTCGGCCCGCGCTGCCGGTTCGTCCCCAGCTGCTCCGAATACGCGATGACCGCCATCGCGCGCTTCGGCGCGCTCAAGGGCGGATGGCTGGCCGTGCGCCGCCTGTCACGCTGCCATCCCCTGCACCCCGGCGGGCACGACCCCGTGCCGATGCCGCACACGGACTCCACCCAATGACCGACACCCTCATCATCAACGCGCGCCTGGTCAACGAAGGCGCGGTCACCGAGGCCGACCTGCGCATCAGCCACGGGCGCATCGCCGCGATCGCCAGCGGCCTGACGGCACGCAACGGCGAGCACGTGGTCGATGCCGACGGCCGTTGGCTGATGCCGGGGATGATCGACGACCAGGTGCACTTCCGCGAGCCGGGCCTTGAATACAAGGCCGACATCGCCAGCGAATCGGCGGCGGCGGTGGCGGGCGGGCTCACCAGTTTCATGGACATGCCCAACACCAGCCCGCCGACGCTCGACGCCGGCGCGCTGCAGGACAAGTACCTGCGCGCCGCGGGGCGTGCGCATGCCAATTTCGGCTTCTACCTGGGTGCCAGCAACGACAACCTCGACGCGGTGCGCAGCCTCGACCCGGCCACCGCGCCGGGGGTCAAGGTGTTCATGGGCGCGTCCACCGGCAACATGCTGGTCGACAATCCGGAAACGCTCGACGGCATCTTCCGCGAGACCCCGGTGCCGATCATCACCCATTGCGAGGACACGCCGACGATCGATGCGCTGCTGGCGAAGTTCCGCGCGGAGTACGGCGACGACATCCCGGCGGAGTGCCACCCCGACATCCGTTCGCGCGAAGCCTGCATCGCGTCCACCCGGCTGGCGCTCGAGCTTGCGCGCCGCCACGACACCCGCCTGCACGTGCTGCATATCTCGACGGCCGACGAGCTCGCGCTGTTCGAGCGCGGCCCGCTGGTGGATGCCGACGGACGCGTGCGCAAGCGCATCACCGCCGAGACCTGCGTGCACTTCCTGCACTTCGCACGGCCCGACTACGCGCGGCTCGGCCACCAGATCAAGTGCAACCCGGCCATCAAGGATGTCGTCGACCGCGATGCGCTGCGCCGCGCGATCGCCGACGACGTCATCGACGTGCTGGCCACCGACCACGCACCGCACACCTGGGAGGAGAAGCAGCAGACCTACCTGCGCGCGCCATCGGGGCTTCCGCTGGTGCAGTTCGCGCTGTCGGCGGCGCTCGAGCGCGTGCACGAGGGGCACTTCGACATCGCCACCGTGGTGCGCAAGTTCGCGCATGCGCCGGCGCAGCTGTTCGACGTGCGCGAGCGCGGCTTCCTGCGCGAGGGCTACTGGGCGGACCTGGTGATGGTGGAGGACACCCCGTTCCAGGTGCGGCGCGAGCAGGTGCTGTCGAAGTGCGGCTGGTCGCCATTCGAAGGCACCACCTTCCGCAGCCGGGTCGCCTCGACCTGGGTCAACGGCACGCTGGCCTGGGACGGCGAGCGCATCACCGGTGCGCCCGCCGGCCAGCGGCTGGAGTTCGCGCGTTGATGGCGGCATTGCGCCCGCTGGCACGGCGCTGGACCGCTGCGCTCCTGTGCGCCCTGGCGATTGCGCCGTTCGCCGTTGCGGCCGATGACCGCGTGGTGTTTCCCGACCGCGTGCAACAGGGCGCGATGGTGATCGGCAAGGTGCCGCCGGGCAGCGAGGTCACCCATGCCGGACGCACGCTGCGGGTCACCGGCTACGGAAGCGTGGTGTTCGGCGTCGGCCGCGACGAAAGCGGCCCGGTGCAGGTGTCGGTCACCCGCCCCGACGGCAGCCGGCAGCCGGTGGCGATCCAGGTCCTGGCCCGCGACTGGCCACTGCAGCGCGTGGACGGCGTGCCGCCGGCCACCGTCGATCCGCCACCGGCGATCGCCGAACGCATCCGCCGCGAGCAGGCGCAGGTGTCAGCGGCGCGGGTACGCGACGATGCCCGCGCGGATTTCGCCCAGCCCTTCATCCGTCCGGTCGAAGGCCGCATCAGCGGCCGCTTCGGCCGTGCCCGCGTCTACAACGGCAGGCCTGGGTCGCCGCATTCGGGCATGGACATCGCCGCGCCCACCGGCACGCCGATCCGCGCGCCTGCCGCAGGCATCGTCACCTTTGCCGCACCGGACCTCTATCTCACCGGCGGCACGGTGCTGCTCGATCACGGCCACGGGGTCAGCTCGAACTTCCTGCACATGTCGCGCATCGACGTGGCGGTGGGCGATCGCGTCGAGCAGGGTCAGGTGCTTGGCGCGGTCGGCGCCACGGGTCGTGCGACCGGGCCGCACCTGCACTGGGGCATGAGCTGGTTCGACGTGCGCATCGATCCACAGCTGGTGCTCGAACGCGCTCAGTGAGGGCACCCTGGGTATGCGCGGGTCACCCGATGGGTGACCACCAGGCACAGGCGTTGAAGCCACAGGGTCGCGGGGCAGAAGCGCTGCACGCGCCGCCCTGATCGGCTACCGGTCAGCGCGTAAGCGCGGAAATCCGTGCCCGGGCTCTACGGCCCGCTGACCCGCGCCACCGCGTCATGCGCGTGCAGGCTTTCGAAGTGCGACACCGTCGCCTCGAAGCGCGACACGTGCTCGTCGGCGGCAAGCGCGGCAGCGACGCGGCGCGCGGCATCCTCGCAGAACATCAGGTTCTCGGCGTTGAGGCGCGCGAAGGCCTGTTCGTCCTCGCGCTTCACCGCCGTCTGCACCGGCGTGCCGAGTGCGGCTTCCAGGGCATCGACCAGCGCCTCGACCGGCAGGCCGGCATCGAACGACGGCTGCAGCTCGACGCGCACGTCGGCGCGGCTGCGCTGTGCGTGCGGTGTGGCGGCAAGCCCGCGCTCCGACGCCAGCCATTCGCCGACCACCTGGGTCGACAGTGGGCGCGCCGCCGCGAAATCCCCGGTGAAGCGCGCCGCGTTGAGCTGGCGCGACAGCGCCGCCGAGGCCGGACAGGTGCTGGAATACTCGACCGAGAACGCCAGCACCGCACGGAAGCGGCCATCGGCCACCGTGGCTTCCAGCTGCACCGGGTAGCGCTTCCAGCCGGCGTTGTCGCTGGCCAGCGCGCGGCGACGCAGCAGGTGTTCGTAACGGATCACCACGCGCGCCGAGCCCGACAGGCCACGCTGCGAATCGACCAGGTCGTCGAGGATGCGGCGCAGGCCGGACAGTGTCAGGGGCTCCGCGGCAAACGCGTCCTGCAGGCGCAGGTACAGCCGCGACATGTGGATGCCGCGGGTATCCGGGCGCCGCAGGTCGACCGCGACGTCGACCTCCGCAGGCACCTGCATAGCCGCTCCACCCTCCATGGCCGGCAGCTGCAGAGGCAGCGCGATGCGGTCCATCCCCACCCAGTCGAGCGCGCGCGCGGACAGCGCGGCATCGTCGGCGACATCGGGCAGGACGGGGGCAAGGCGCTGGGTCACGGTTCACCGGGGACGACAGGGGGGCCGGCTAGTGTAACGGCGCAGGTCCGGCTGCCCGCGCAACGATGCGTTGTGGCGGGTGCCGCGGGCGATCGCGGCGATAGGCAGCGTCTGCCGTTTCAGCCGCGCGCCGCGCGCCATGCCAGTGGCAATGCCCGCCATGCCGCGAGCGATTGCGGGGCCTTGCCGTCGGCCAGCGCCAGCAGGCGCCGGCGCAGCAGTTCGGCCTGGATGCGGCGTCCGCGGCTGCCGGCACCGCGCCGGCCGGGCCACGCCGAAAGCACGCGCCGCGCCTCGTCGGCGTCGCCATGGCGCAGCGCACGCTCGCCCAGCAGCACCGCGACCAGCTGCGCGGCGTCATCGGCGCCCACCGTCTTCCCGGCAAGCTCGGCCTCTGCCCGGGCCAGCGCCTCGGCGAGCGGAGCCAGCGTCGTGCCGATGTTTTCGGGTGCACCCTCGCGCGTGGCCGGAAGCACGTTCAGCGCGTGTCCCAGCGTCGCCCAGTCGACCGGTTGTGCGCGCAGATGCTGCGCCAGCGGATGCCTGCGCGCGCCGCGTGACCAGCCCAGCAGTTCGTCCTGCCACCACGCCAGCTTGGCCAGCCCCGGCGCCGCCTGGCTGCCGCCCCAGGCGGCATCGGCGAATTCCTGCAGCAGCGCAAGCCAGGCCTCCAGCGCCTCGCGCTCGCCCGGGGAGATGAAGGCGATCGCCACGCCCCATTCCGGCCAGCGCTCCTGGAACTTGCCGATGAAGCTTTCCGGCGGCTCGCGGTTGTCGGTGGTGGCCATGCCCGGGCCCGCCTCAGCCACGCGTGGCGACGCGCGGCCAGCACGCCGGGTCCAGCAGCTCGCCGGGCTGGTCGACCATCACGTCGCCGCCCCAGTTGCGTGGCAGGTCGTCGCCGAGGCGATAGCCCCACAACGCCACGATCGACGGCATCCCGGCGGCGCGCGCGGCCTCGATGTCGCGCTCGTCATCGCCCACGTACACGCAGTCGGCCGGGTCCACGCCCAACGTCTGCGCGGCATGCAGCAGCGGCAGCGGATGCGGCTTGCGTTCGGCCAGCGAATCGCCGCCCACCAGCACCTTGCAGCGGAACTGCCACTCCAGTGCGCGCAGCACTTCGCTGGCGAGGTATTCCGGCTTGTTGGTCACCACGCCCCAGGTCACGCCATCGGCCTCGAGCGCGTCGAGCAGCGCGGGGATGTCGTCGAACGGCCCGCCGTGGCGGCCGAGCTCCTCGCGGTAGATCGACAGGAATTCCGGAACCATGTCCTGGCGTTCGGCAAGATCGGCATCCGGGAATGCGGCAGCGGACATCGCCCGCGCACCCTTGGACACATGCGGGCGCAATTCGCCCAGCGCCATCGGCGGCCGGTTGCGCTGCGCGCGCATGCGGTTGACGGTGGCAAGCATGTCCGGCGCGCTGTCGAGCAGCGTGCCGTCGAGGTCGAACAGCACCGTGCGCGGGAAGCGACCCGGGGCGTTCATGACGTCGCCGCCCTGCGTGCGCAGGCGAGGTAGTTGACCTCCGTCCGCGACACCAGCCGCGCGCGATTGCGCCACGGCTCGTACATCATGCCGCTGACGTCCTCCAGCTCGAGCCCGCAGTCGCGCAGCCAGGCGGCCAGTTCCGACGGACGGATGAAGTCCTCGTAGCGGTGGGTGCCGCGCGGCAGCAGGCGCGCCACGTATTCGGCGCCGACGATGGCCAGCGCAAAGGCTGCCGGCGTGCGGTTGAGGGTGGACACGAACAGCCGGCCACCGGGCCTGAGCAGCGTGGCGCACGCGCCGAGGATCGCGCCCGGATCGGGCACGTGCTCGAGCATCTCCATGCAGGTGACGGCATCGAAGCTGCCCGCTCCGGCCTCGGCGAGGCTTTCCACCGCCTGCTGCCGGTAGTCGATGTCCAGCCCGGACTCGCGCGCGTGCAGCTGCGCGACCCGCACCAGTTCCGGGGCGAGATCGATCGCGGTCACGTGCGCCCCGGCAGCGGCGAGTGCCTCGCTCAGCAGCCCGCCGCCACAACCCACATCCAGTACCCGGGCACCCGCCAGCGGTACGCGCCGGGCGACATACGCCAACCGCACCGGGTTGAGCGCATGCAGCGGCTTCTGCGGGCCGTCCGGGTCCCACCAGCGGCTGGCGAGCGCGGCGAACTTGTCGAGCTCGGACTGGCGGTAATTGCTTGCGGTTGCGGTCATTGCATGCTCCTGCGCTGCGTGTGCCTCAGCGCCCGAGGGCGGCGATGCGGGTGCGCCACTGGCGCGCGTTGGCGACCAGCGCCGCGGCGTCGATATCCACCAGTTCGCGGGAGCGCAGGCGCGCGCGGCCGCCGATCCACACATCGCTGACCTGGTGGCGGCCGGTAGCGTAGACCAGCTGCGAGTGCACGTGATGCAACGGTTGCGTCTCCAGCGCCGAGAGGTCCACGCAGACCAGGTCGGCCTGCTTGCCGGCCTCGATCGACCCGACCAGGTGGTCGAGCCCGATCGCCCGCGCGCCGCCCAGCGTGGCCGCGCGCAGCGCGGTGGCAGCATCGAGCGCGGAGGCGTCCTGCGCGACAGCCTTGGCGAGGATCGCCGCAGTGCGCGTTTCCCCGAACATGTCGAGGTCGTTGTTGCTGGCGCAGCCGTCGGTGCCGATGGCGAGGTTCACCCCGGCGCGCTCGAGCGCGCAGGCCGGGCAGAAACCCGATGCCAGCTTGAGGTTGGATTCCGGGCAATGCACCACGCTGACGCCGCGCTCGCGGCAGAGGTGGATCTCCGCGTCGGTCAGCTGGGTCATGTGCACGGCGATCAGCCGGTCGTTGAACAGGCCCAGGCGATCCAGGCGCGCAATCGGGCGTTGGCCGTGCTCGGCCAGCGACTGTTCCACTTCCTGCGCGGTCTCGTGCAGGTGCAGGTGCACCGGCACGTCGAGCTGGTCGGACAGCATCCGCACGCGTTCGAAGTTGGCGTCGCTCACCGTGTACGGCGCATGCGGCGCGAACGCGGTGCTGATCAGCGGATCATCGCGCCACTGGTCGTGCACCTCGCCGGCGCGCGCGAAGTATTCGTCGTCGCTCTTGGCCCAGGCGGTCGGGAAGTCGATCACCGGCAGGCCGACGCGGGCGCGGAAGCCATGGCGCTTGTAGACCGCCGCCTGCACGTCCGGGAAGAAGTAGTTCTCGTTGACGCAGGTGGTGCCACCGCGAAGCATCTCCGCGATCGCCAGGGTCACCCCGTCGGCGACGAACTCCGGGCCGATCACCGCGGCCTCGATCGGCCAGATGTGGTCCTGCAGCCAGGTCTTGAGCGGCAGGTCGTCGGCCACGCCGCGCAGCAGCGTCATCGGGTTGTGGGTATGGGCGTTGACGAAGCCGGGCATCAGCGCCGCGTCGGGGCGCGAGACCGTCTCCGCCGCCTCGAAGCGGGCACGCGCTTCGTCACGTGGCAGCAGCGCCACGATCGCGCCGTCGCGGACGGCGACCGCGTGGTCCTCGAGCACCACGCCATGCGGTTCCACCGGCACCACCCAGCCGGCTTCGATCAGGAGGTCGACGCGTTCCGGGGGCTGGCTCATTGCGTTCACCGCTTGCGGTCCGGCGGTGTCGCGACGGCGGCACCGATGGACGTGGACGTCGTCAGGCGGGAATCCGGGACCGGGGTCCGTGGATGACCCGCCGTACGGCTGTTTGGAACCCCGCCTCCGCGGGGATGGCTGATCCGCAGCGCGGGCGCTGCGGATCAGTCACTTCACCCGGCTGACGTAGTCGCCGGAGCGGGTGTCGACCTTGATCACCTCGTCCTGGCCGACGAACAGCGGCACGCGCACCACCGCGCCGGTCTCCAGGGTGGCCGGCTTGCCGCCGCCGCCGGAGGTGTCGCCGCGCACGCCGGGGTCGGTCTCGGTGATCTTCAGTTCGACGAAGTTCGGCGGCTGCACCGCGATCGGGGTGCCGTTCCACAGGGTGACCACGCAGTCCTCCTCGCCCTTGAGCCACTTCTCGGCGCCGCCCATGCCGGCCTTGTCGGCCTGCACCTGCTCGAAGTTGTCCGGGTCCATGAAGTGCCAGTACTCGCCGTCGGCGTAGAGATAGCGCATGTCGGTGTCGACGACGTCGGCGGCATCGACCGAGTCGGTGGCCTTCATGGTGACTTCCTGCACGCGGCCGGATTTGATCATCCGGTACTTCACGCGCGTAAAGGCCTGGCCCTTGCCCGGCTTCACGTACTCGGTGTCGGTGATGATCGCGGGCTCATTGTTGACCAGGATCTTCATCCCGTTCTTGACGTCGTTCATGCCGTAGCTGGCCATCTCTGCTCCTGCGGTCCCGCCTGCGCGGGAGATAGAATGTCGGTTTGCGCCCGGTGCCGTTGCGCCGCGCTGAGCCCGACATGATACCTGCAGCCTCCCTTTCCATGCAGCCGCGCCGATGGCAGCTGGCCTGGCGCGACGCGGTCCGCGATCCGCGCGAACTGCTCGGCCTGCTGGGCCTGGACGCGCTGGCCGCGCGCGTGCCGGAGGCCGCCTGCGCGCAGTTCCCGCTGCGCGTGCCGCGCAGCTTCGTCGCGCGCATGCGCCATGGCGATCCCGCCGACCCGCTGCTGCGCCAGGTGTTGCCGCTCGACGACGAGCTGCGCCCGGTGCCGGGATTCGACCTGGATGCCGTCGGTGACGCGGCCGCCCGCGCCGGCCGCGGCCTGATCCGCAAGTACCGCGGCCGGGCGCTGCTGGTGGCGACCGGCAGCTGCGCCGTGCACTGCCGCTACTGCTTCCGCCGCCACTTCCCCTATGCCGAGGAGACCGCGGCTGCCGGCGGCTGGCACGACGCCGTCGCGGCGATCGCGGCCGACTCCGGCATCGACGAGGTGATCCTGTCCGGCGGCGACCCGCTGTCGCTGGCCACCGCCAAACTCGGCGAACTCACCCGCGCGCTGGCGCCGCTGGCGCACGTGAAGCGCCTGCGCATCCACACCCGGCTGCCGATCGTGCTGCCCGAGCGCGTCGACGAGGAACTCGTCGGCTGGATCGCCACCCTGCCCTGGCCGGTGACGGTCGTGGTGCATGCCAACCACGGCAACGAATTCGATGCCGACGTCGATGCCGCGATGTTACGGCTGCGCGCGACGGGCGCGACGCTCCTCAACCAGGCGGTGCTGTTGCGCGGCGTCAACGACTCGCTCGACGCCCTGGCCGCGCTGAGCGAACGCGGCTTCGAGGCCGGCGTGCTGCCCTATTACCTGCACCAGCTCGACCGCGTGGCCGGGGCGGCCCATTTCGAGGTGGACGACGCGCGCGCACTGGCGCTGCATGCCGCCCTGCGCGACCACCTGCCCGGCTACCTCGTGCCGCGGCTGGTGCGCGAAGTGGCGGGTGACGGCTCCAAGCGGCCGCTCTGACCGTCATGCCGATGGACGCCGCAGCCCGGCGCATGGCATAAACCCCGGGCTTCCGGGGAGGGACGCATGGCAAGACAGGACAACGCGCTGCGCCTGGTGATCGTCGACGACAGCGTCGAGGACGCCGAGGCGATCGTCAGCGGTCTGCGCAACGCGGGTATCGCGGTACGGCCCCTGCGGCCGGCGACCCTCGAGGAACTCGACGCCGCACTCGGCGGCCAGCCGATCGATCTGGTGCTCGCCGCGCAGCGGCCCGGCGCGCTGCCGCTGGCCGAGGTCGCCCAGCGGGTGCTGGCCAGCGGCAAGGACATCCCGCTGATGGCGGTGGTCGAGAGCATCGACGAGGTCGGTTTCCTCGCCGCGCTTTCGCTCGGCGCGCGGCGGATCGTGCCGCGCCACAAGCCCGCGGTGCTGCTGTCCCTGGTGAAGAGCGAGTGGGCCGATCTCGAGGCCCGCCGCTCGCTGCGCCGGCTGGAGGCACGCGTGCGGGAGACCGAGCGACGCTGCGATGCGCTGATCGACTCATCGCGCGAACCGATCGCCTACATCCACGAAGGCATGCATATCCGCGCAAATACGGCGTACCTGGAGATGTTCGGGTACGAGGAATTCGAGGACGTCGAGGGCATGTCGCTGCTCGACATGGTCGGCCCGCAGCACGTCGACGACTTCAAGCAACTGCTCAAGAACCTGTCCAAGGGCGAGCCGCCGCCGCCGCACTACGAGCTGCAGGCGCGCGACATCGAGGGCAACGCCTTTCCCGCCACGATGGAGTTCACCCCGGCCCAGTACGAGGGCGAACCCTGCCTGCAGGTGATCTTCCGGCGTGCCGAGGTCGATCCGGAACTCGCCCGCCAGGTCGAGGAGCTGCGCAAGCGTGATCAGGTCACCGGCCTGCTCAACCGCCCGACCTTCCTGCGGTTGCTCGAGGATGCGGTATCGGCATCGGCGGCCGACAACCACCAGCACGGCCTGCTGCTGATCGAACCCGACCATTACCAGCGGCTGCTGCAGGAGATCGGCCTCGACTCCGCCGACGACATGCTGGCCGCGCTGGCCGAACGCGTGCGGGCGGTGATCGGCGACCAGGCGGTGGCGGCGCGCTACGCCGAGCACCGGCTGGCGGTGCTGCTGCGCGATGCCGATCACGCCCGCACGGTGGCGCTTGCGGAGAACATCCTCGCCGCGTTCACCGCCGACATGTTCCAGATCGGCAGCCATTCCAGCGTGGTCACCGCCAGTATCGGCGGCGTGCAGATCGGCGAGAAGATCGCCAGCATCAGCCAGGTGCTGGCCAAAGCCGACGCCGGCGTGGCCTCGTCGCTGGCGGTGGGCGGCAACCGCTACGAGATCTTCGACCCGGCGGCCGCCGACCGCGCGGAAGAGGAACATATGCAGGCGTGGGTCGAGCGCCTGCGCGACGCCCTGGACCGCGACAGCTTCGTGCTGCACTACCAGCCGGTGATCAACCTGCAGGGCGAGACCGGCGCCGTCTACGAGACGCTGCTGCGGCTGGACGCCGGCGACGGCGAGCTGGTGAAGCCGCTGACCTTCCTGCACATCGCCGAGGAACACGGGCTGCTGTGGGAGATCGACCACCACGTGGTCGGCCAGGCGATCGCGCGGATCGGCGAGCGCATGCGCGCCGGCAGGCCGACCACGCTGCTGGTGAAGATCAGCCAGGCCTCGCTGCACGACGACAGCCTGGTGCGCTATATCGGCGAACAGCTCGCCAAGCACGAGGTGCCCGGCGAGTACCTGGTGCTGGAGCTGCCGGAAGCCAAGGTGTTCACCCACCTCAAGGCGACGCGCGACTTCGCCACCGCGATCGGCCGCTACGACTGCCGCCTGGCCCTCGAGCATTTCGGCGTGGGCCTGGATTCCTTCCAGCTGCTCGCCCACCTGCAGCCGCACCTGCTCAAGCTCGACCGCAGCTTCACGGAAGAGCTCCCGCAGAATGCCGACAACCAGCGGCGCATCGGCGAGATCGCTGACAAGGCACGCGAACTCGGCATCCGTACGATCGCCGAATCGGTGCAGGACGCGTCGAGCATGTCGATCCTGTTCTCGGCCGGCATCGATTACGTGCAGGGCATGTTCCTTGCCGAGCCGGGGCCGCACATGAACTACGACTTCGAGTAGCCGCCTCCGCGCCACGAAAAAGCCCGCCATCCGGCGGGCTTTTTTGGTTGTCGATGACGGATCAGAACGCGCGCTGGCGGGCCCCGTCGCTTTCGCCGAGGTCGGCGTTGCGCAGGCTCTGGATGCGCTCCTCCAGCGGCGGGTGGCTCATCAGCAGGCGCTTCAGGCCATGGCCCAGCCCGCCGCTGATGCCGAATGCGGCGATCTGCTTGGGCAGCGTGTTGTGGCCATAGGTCTGCCCCAGCCGTTCCAGCGCGGCAAGCATCTTCTGCCGGCCGGCCAGCTGGGCCCCACCGACGTCGGCGCGGAATTCGCGGCGACGCGAGAACCACATCGCGATCATGCTCGCGAACAGGCCGAAGATCATGTCCAGCACGAACACGATGGCGAAGTAGGCAAGCCCGCCACCGCCGTTGTCGCGGCCGCCATTGAGGTAGCCGTCGACGGCGCGTCCGACCACGCGCGCCAGGAAGATCACGAAGGTATTGAGCACGCCCTGCAGCAGGGCCATCGTGACCATGTCGCCGTTGGCCACATGCGCGACCTCGTGGCCGAGCACGGCCTCGGCCTCGTCGCGGGTCATCGAGCGCAGCAGCCCGGTGGATACCGCCACCAGCGCGTTGTTGCGACTCGCGCCGGTCGCGAAGGCGTTGATTTCCGGCGCGTCGTAGATCGCGACCTCGGGCATGCCGATGCCTGCCTGCTGGGCCTGCCGGCGCACCGTCTCGACGAGCCAGCGCTCGCTCTCGTTGGCCGGCTGGGTGATCACGTGCGCGCCGGTGCTGCGTTTGGCGCTCCACTTCGACAGCGCCAGCGACACGAAGGCGCCACCGAAGCCGAACACGGCCGCGAACATCAGCAGCCCCGCACTGGTGGCGGGATCGATACCGAAGATGGCCATGACGATGCTGACGAGTGCCAGCACGGCAATGTTGGTGGCGAGGAAAAGGGCGATACGGCTGAACATCGGATTCGTTCCAGATAGGGGTTCGCGGACCATCGGCCGCGTTGCTGCCGACATAATGCCAGCCTACCGGAATTCAAGTGGTCCGGTCAGCCCCGGTTGCCCGCACAGCCCATGCCCCCCACTCCGACACCACCACGCGGACGCTTCGCGCCCTCGCCCACCGGCGCTCTGCACGCCGGTTCGCTGCTGGCCGCCCTCGGCAGCTGGCTGTTCGCCCGCCACGTGGGAGGCGAGTGGCATGTGCGCATCGAGGACATCGACCCGCCGCGGGAAGTGGCCGGCGCCGCGGATGCGCAGTTGCGTGCACTCGCCCGCCTCGGCCTGCAACCGGACGGTGCGGTCGTGCGGCAGAGCACGCGCGGTGCGCTCTATGCACAGGCGCTCGAGCGCCTGCTCGACCAGGGCGACGCCTTCGTCTGCCACTGCAGCCGCAGTGCGCTGGCCGCGCATGCCGGCGTCCATCGCCGCTGTGTGGGCGGCGCGCCCAGGCGTGACCCCTCGATCCGGCTGCGTGTTCCCCAAGGCACCCGTGTCGCCTTCGAGGATGCCATCCAGGGCCACGTCGCCGAGGACGTGCATGCGGTCACCGGCGACTTCGTGCTGCGACGCGCCGACGGCTACTGGGCCTACCAGCTGGCCGTGGTGGTCGACGATGCCGCGCAGGGCATGACCGGGATCGTGCGCGGCGCCGACCTGCTGGGATCGACCGCGCGCCAGATGGTCCTGCAGCAGCGCCTGGGCCTGCCGGTACCGCGGTACGCGCACCTGCCGCTGCTGCTGGATGCACGCGGCCACAAGCTCTCCAAGTCGCTGGATGCCCTGCCCTTCGATGGGACCGATCCCGTAGCCGCGCTTGCCGGTGCATGGCTGCTGCTGGGGCAGCAACCACTGGCTGCCACCACCACCGATCCTCGCGACTGGCTGGTGCTGGCCAGCGCCGCGTTCGAGCCCGGACGGATCCCGCGTGGACCGCTCGCCGCATCGCACAACACCGGTGACCGGGACCCACCCTAGAATCGGCGGCGCACCCACGCCCCGTGGCAAGGAGAAGGAAATGACGGCAAGAGTCGCCCTGGTGACCGGGGGAACCGGCGGGATCGGAACCGCCATCTGCAGGCGCCTGCACACGGCGGGATATCGCGTCGCCACCAATTACCGCGACGAAGGCCGCGCCCGCGAGTGGCAGGAGCGCATGCGCGCCGAGGGCTACGCGATCACGCTCGCACAGGGCGATGTGGCATCGGCGGAGCAGTCGGAGGCGATGGTGCGGCAGGTCGAGCGCGATCTCGGGCCGGTCGACATCCTGATCAACAATGCCGGCATCACCCGCGACACCACCTTCCACCGGATGCGCGCCGACCAGTGGCGCGAGGTCATCGACACCAACCTCAATTCGGTCTTCAACGTCACCCGTCCGGTGATCGAGGGCATGCGCGAGCGGCAATGGGGTCGCATCGTGCAGATCAGCTCGATCAACGGCCAGAAGGGCCAGTACGGCCAGGCCAACTACGCCGCCGCCAAGGCCGGCATGCATGGCTTCACCATCTCGCTGGCACAGGAAAATGCGCGCTTCGGCATTACCGTCAACACCGTTTCGCCGGGTTATATCGGCACCGACATGGTGATGGCCGTGCCCGAAGCGGTACGCGAGAAGATCGTCGCGCAGATCCCCACCGGCCGGCTCGGCACGCCGGACGAGATCGCCTACGCGGTGGCGTTCTTCCTGCCCGAGGAAGCCGCATGGATCACCGGCGCCAACCTCTCGGCCAATGGCGGCCAGTACATGGGCTGGTGATCGCGGCGCGCGCGCAACCGCCATCGCGCAGGCGCGTGGTGCGGTTGCGCGGGCCCACGCGCTGGGCCATGCTGCGTGGCAACACGGCCAGGCCACAGGGTCCCATGAGCGACCTCCGCATCATCAAGAAGTATCCGAACCGCCGGCTCTACGACACCGAGATTTCCAGCTACATCACGATCGAGGATGTCCGCCAGCTGATCATCGATGGCGAGAACTTCGAGGTCCGCGATGCCAAGAGCGGCCAGGACCTGACCCGGCAGGTGTTGCTGCAGATCATCTCCGAGCACGAACAGGAAGGTCAGCCGATCCTCTCCACCCAGCTGCTCGGCCAGATCATCCGCTTCTACGGTGACCCGCTGCAGGGGTTCATGGCGACCTACCTGGAACGCTCGATGCAGGTGTTCCTGGACCAGCAGACCCAGTTCCGCCAGCAGGTGAGCGGGCTTCTGGGGCAGACGCCCTGGACGATGATGAACAAGCTCACCGAACGCAATCTGGAAATGTGGCAGGACTTCCAGAAGAACCTGGTCGGGAGTGTCGGCCGCGCGCCCGGCACCGGCCCGGACAAGCCCGACGACAAGCGCGGCCGCTGAGTCGCGGACCGATCCGATACGGCGCGTTGCCGCCGCATCGCGCACAACGAGTTGATTGCATGAGTCCACAACGCGTGGCCGTCGTGACCGGCGGCCTGGGCGGCATCGGTACCGCCATCTGCAGGCATCTGGCGCAGGCCGGTTGCCGTGTCATCGCCGCCGACCTCGATGGCCCGCCCGAGCGCCGGGCCGCCTTCGGAGAGGCGATGCAGGGGCTGGATGCGGAAACGGCCGTGCTCGACGTGTCCGATTTCGACGCCTGCGCGCGCTTCGTCGCCAACGTCGAAGAGCGCCACGGCACGCTCGACATCGTCGTCAACAATGCCGGCATCACCCGCGACGCCACCCTGCGCAAAATGGAGCGCGTGCAGTGGGAGGCGGTGATCGACGTCAACCTGGGCAGCGTGTTCAACCTGTGCCGGCATGCCGTCGACGGCATGGTCACCCGCGGCTTCGGGCGCATCGTCAACCTCGCCTCGGTCAACGGGCAGACCGGCCAGTTCGGCAAGACCAACTACTCGGCCGCCAAGGCCGGCATGCATGGCTTCACGATGGCCCTGGCCCGCGAGGTTGCGCGCAAGGGCGTGACCGTCAATACGGTGTCGCCGGGTTACTGCGCCACCGCGCTGGTCGCCGCGATGCCGGACGCGATCCGCGAGGACATCGTCGACAGGGTGCCCGTGGGCCGGCTCGGCCAGCCCGACGAGATCGCACGCGCGGTGGCGTTCCTCGCCGCGGAGGAATCCGGCTTCATCACCGGCGCCAACCTGCCGGTCAACGGCGGGCTGTTCATGAGCTTCTGAGTCGCGACGCGCGAGCCGGCCGCCCGCGCATCGCCGCTACATCGGCTGTTCGCAGAAGCGTTCCCGGTATTCCAGCGCGCGCGGCATCATCGCCTGCAGGTTCTGGATGCGCGTGCCCGGGTTCGGGTGCGTCGACGAGAACTCCGGCTGTGCCTGCCGGCCCGATGCTTCGCCCATCCGCTCCCACAGCGGCACCGCCTCGCGCGGATCGAAACAGGCGGCGGCCGCCAGCATCAGCCCGACCTCGTCGGCCTCGGTCTCGTGCTTGCGCGCATACGGCAGCAGGTAGCCGTAGCCCATCGCCGCCATCACCATCTGCTGCTGCTGCGGGTCCATGCCGCTCATCGCACCGGCCATCTGCCCGACCTGGCTCAGCCGTTGCTGCGCCATGCGCTGCGCACCGTGGCGCAGCAGCGCGTGGGCGATCTCGTGGCCCATCACCACCGCCATCGCGTCCTCGTTCTGCGCCACCGGCACCAGCCCGGTATAGACCGCCATCTTGCCGCCGGGCAGGCAGAACGCGTTGGCCTGCTCGGACTCGATCACGTTGACCTCCCAGTCGAAGCTCTGCGAGAAGCGCGTCGGCTGCATGCCGTGCTCGGCAGCGAGCGCCGCCTCGACGACATCGACCTTGGCGATCAGGCGGTCGGCGATCGACTGCACCTCCCGGGCGATCGGCAGCGACGGATCCACCGGGCGTTCCTGCTGCAGGATCTGCTGGTAGGCCTCCAGCCCCAGCGCCTTCTCGTCGTCGGCCGACAGGTTGCGGTCGATCAGCACCTTCTGCCCGGTGACCGGGTCCTCGACCTGGTTGGAGAAGTAGTAGAAGACGCCGTACCCGGCGAACAGCAGCAGGATCCACAGGCGCAGGCCCCCGCCGCGGCGGTTGCGGCGTCGCGGGTCCGACTGTCGGGAAAACGGGTCCTGTCGCATCGTGGGTTCTCGTGCTGGCGCGGGGTGCGCGCCGATGTACCACGCCCGGCACGCAAGACGTGGTGAGGATGCCGCGGGGATCAGAGATCGCGGACCACGCGGAAGCCCAGGCGGGCGTTCGTGGTGTCGCGCTGCGCAGGCGTGCGCCATGCCGAACGCGCCTGGCCGGGCGCGCTGGCCCAGGATCCGCCGCGGATGACATGCGTGCGGCAGCCGGGATTCACCCACGGCGTGGCATCAGCCGGTGCGCGGCGGTAGTTGTCGTGCCAGCAGTCGGCGACCCACTCGCTGACATTACCGGCCAGGTCGTGCACTCCCCAGCGGTTGGCCACGAAGCTCGCCACGGGTGCCGGGCCCCAGTAGCCATCGCCATAGCCCGGGAAGGCATTGCTCCACTGCCTGCCCGAGGGCGAGCGGTCATTGCCGCCGGTCAGGTTGCCGACGCCGTCGGGAACCTCGCGGCCGTCGCCCCACGGAAAGGCGGTCCCGGTACCGGCGCGCAATGCGTATTCGAACTCCGCCTCGCTGGGCAGGCGGTAACGGTGGCCGCTCTGTTCCGACAGCCAGTCCGCGTAGGCGGCGGCATCCACCGCACTGGCGTGCAGCACCGGGGTGTTGTCGGCGGCGAGCGCCCCGATGTGGTCGTGGCGCCAGTCGACATTGCTGCGGCGGACGAAATTGCCGCTGCGCTCGTCGTAGACCATCGAAAAGCCGCGCCGCGCCGAACGGGTCTGGTAGCCGGTAGCGTTCACGAACCGCCGGTACTCGCCCACGGTGACCTCGGTGACCGCCATCGCGAAGCCGCGGTCGAAACGGATGTTGCGCTGTGGCCGCTCGGAATCGGTGGAGCCGGGCTCGTTCGCGGGCGCGCCCATGGTGAAGGCGCCATGCGGTATCACCACCATCCGCGGGCCACGGCCGCCACTGCCGAGCGCGTCCGTGAACACCTGTCCCGGGCGGAACAGGCCGTAGTGCACGGCGAGGTCGATGCGTTCGCGCAGGTCCACGGCCGCCGGATCGCCCGGCTCGGCGATGCTCAACAGTTCCGCGAGCCGCGCACGCGCCTGGGCGATGCCGTCCTCACCGGCCAGCGCCGCCACGCCCTGGTCGCGCAGGCGGGCGATGCGCAGGGTGCGCATGCGCGCGATGCGCTCGCGGGCGTCGGGCACGGTGGCGATCTCGGGACGCAGCACCGCGGCGTGCTCCAGCCACTGCCCGGCGCTGTCGAAGTCGCCGCTGGCGGCCGCGTTCTCGGCGCGGCGGATCAGCGCGCTCTCCACCGCTGCGAGGTTCTGCATCGCACGTGGCTGGCCGGGTGCGAGTTCCAGCGCCTCGCGCAACTTCGGCAGCGCGCCATCGCCCGATTCGCCGAGCCGGTCCTGCGCCAGGTCCGCCTCGGCGAGGCGGTTGAGTTCCCACAGATGGTCGGCGCGATCCACCCGCTGCAGATAGGCCTGGGTCTGTTTGTCCTGCGGCCAGACATCGCGCGCGACCGCCGCGACCCGGTGGGCATTGCGCAGGGCGTCGGGGTCGTCGCCGCTCTGCGCCAGCGCTTCGTCCCCGAGGGCGATCAACCGCGCGCGCGCCGCGTTCAGGCCGCGTCGCGCGTCACCGTCCTCCGGGTCGCGTTCGAGCAGCGCGAGGTACAGCGGGATCGCCGCGTCCTCGCCCTCGTAGAGATCTCCGCTGTCGAGCGCCTCGCCGGCACGCTCGCGTGCCTGCGCGACCTCGTCCCCGTCCTCTTCGTCCAGCGCCACCCGCGGGCGCTGCCAGCTCAGCGCCGCGGCGCCCGCCTCCTGGGCGCTGATGGTGACGCTGCCGGTCGCCGCGGCCGGCGACGCGTCCTCCGCCGCCGGCACGTCCGGGTCGCGCGCGCATGCCGCGCACACCAGCAGGACCAGCGGAATTACAAGGATGGGGCGAAGACGCAAGCGGGGCTCCAGATACCTGGCAGGGGTGTACGAACGGCGGACGGTAGGGGGCGCCCGCGGCGCGGTCAATCGCGTGGCGCGCAGCGCGCAGTATCTCCTGCGCATGCCCCGACCTTCGTGGAGACCGGCCCGAGGGCCTACACTGGCGCGATGCCCGAACCCCGAATCCAGTGGATCGCCGATCCACAGACCCTCGCCACCCGCCTTGCCCAGCTGCCCGCCCATGTCGGCCTGGACACCGAGTTCATCCGCGAACGCACCTACTGGCCGCAGCTGGCGCTGGTGCAGCTGGCGATCGACGACGACATCCTGCTGATCGACCCGCTGGTTCCCGGCATGACCGATGTCCTGCGGCCGCTGCTGCTCGATCCCGCGGTGCTCAAGGTGATGCACAGCGCCGGCGAGGACCTGATCGCCTTCAAGCACGCCTGCGACGCCGTGCCGACGCCGCTGTTCGACACCCAGGTTGCCGCGGCGATGGCCGGGATCGCCGCCGGCCTCGGGTACCAGAAGCTGGTGCAGGAGATCACCGGCGAAGTCCTGGCCAAGGGCGAAACGCGTTCGGACTGGATGCGCCGGCCATTGTCGGACTCGCAGCTCGCCTATGCCGCCGATGACGTGCGGCACCTGGCCGCCCTGCACCAGCACCTCGACGACCGCCTCGCCGCGCTCGGCCGCCGCGCGTGGCTCGACGCCGATTGCGCGCGCCAGGTGCGCCTGGCCGACAGCGACGAGACCGAGCGCTGGCCGCATCTGTCGCTACGCGCCGCCCAGCATCTCGATCCCGCCGCCCAGCACCGCCTGTTGCGCCTGCTGCGCTGGCGTGAGCAGTTCGCCCGCGAGCGCGATCGCCCGCGCAGCTGGGTGCTCGACAACGAGCTCGCCACCCTGCTCGCCCGTGACCCGCCAGCCGACGCCGCGGAGCTGCAGCGCGTGCTCGACCGGCACCCGAAGTCGCCGCGCAAGCTGGCGACACAGATCCAGCACGCACTGCAGACCCCGCTGTCCGACGAGTCCGATGCGCCGCCGCCGCGCACCGAGGAGGTCGATCGCAAGGCGCTCAAGCGCCTGCAGGACGCGGTCGCCGCGCGTTCGGCCGAGCTTGGCCTTCCCGACGGGGTACTGGCATCGCGGCGCTGGCTGGAGGCGCTGCTGGAGCGTGGCGAATGGCCGCAGGCGCTCTCGGGCTGGCGTCGCGCCGAGCTCGAGCCGGTACTTGCGCCGCTGCTGGGCGACGTCTTGCCGGCTGCCGGCCGCTCCGTATAATGGCCCGTCGCTGACGTTTCCGTGGGGCCATAGCTCAGCTGGGAGAGCGCGTCGTTCGCAATGACGAGGTCGGGAGTTCGATCCTCCCTGGCTCCACCACATAAACGGAAGGCCCGGTTCGCAGGAACCGGGCCTTCCTGTTTTCAGCGCTCCGTTCCGGATTCGCTCTCCTCGCCCGGCACCGAGGTTTCGGTATCCAGCAGTTCGCGCACGTAGAGCTTCTTGACCAGCACATAGACGAACACCGTCAGTGGCGCGGCCAGCAACAGGCCCGGCAGCCCGTACAGCGCGCCGAACCCGAACAGCGCGAACAGCAGCAGCGCCGGCGGCAGCTCGACCGCACGTTGCTGGATCAGCGGCTGGATGATGTTGCTCTCGATCTGTTGGATGACGATATAGACCACCAGCGTGGCCAGGCCGATCTTCGGGCTCACGGTGAAGCCGAGCAGGATGCCGGGCACCGCGGCCACGATCGGGCCGATGATCGGCACGAAGTCGAGCAGGAAGGCGATCAGCGCCAGTGCGAACGCGGCGGGCACGCCGAGCATCCACAGGGCGATGCCGGTCAGCGCGCCGACCAGCAGCATCGCGACCAGCTGCCCGCCCAGCCACATCTGCAGTGCGCGCCCGCTGGCGTCGAGCGCTTCGGCGGTGGTCAGGCGCACCGAGCGCGGCACCAGTTTCAGCGCGCCCTTGCGGTAGAGCTGCGGCTGCGCAGCCATGTAGATGCCGCCGACCAGCACCAGGAACAGTTCCAGCAGTCCGCTGGTCAGCGACATCGCCATGGCGCCGGCGGTGCCCATCAGGCGGTTGACGTTGCCGCGCAGCGCCTCGATCTGCTCGTGGATGACCGGGCCGAGCCGGGTGGTGTCGACCCAGTCCTGGAAGGATTGCGCCGCGGCGGGCATGGTCTCGACCAGGGTGGCGAGTTCGCTCGCCGCCTGCGCGCCGAACAGCGCCAGCAACGTCGACAGGCCACCGATCAGCAGCACCAGCACGACCGCCAGCGCGACACCGTGCGGCAACGGCACCACGCGCCGCAGCAGCCCGGTCAGCGTCAGCAGCACGGCCGCCAGCACCACGCCGCCGAACACCATCACCAGCACGTGCGAGAGTTTCGCGAGCACGAACGCAAGGCCGACGATGGCCACGAAGATGATCACCTTGCGGGTGTAGTCGAGCAGCTCGGTCGGCATCGGTGCGGTCGGAATCGGGGCACTGCAGGCAGCGGTGCGCTCCAAGTGCCCATATGCGGCGTGCAAACGCCGTGGACGCTGCGGCTTGGGCAATCGGCCCGGGCATGAGAAAATCACCGGTCTGCCCCCGTAGCTCAGCTGGATAGAGCGTCCCCCTCCTAAGGGGAAGGTCGTGCGTTCGAATCGCGCCGGGGGCGCCAGTTGCATCCACTTCGGCATCCTGCCGTCGCGCCGCCCGCCCGGCGCCCGTGTCCCCCATGTTCCGTTTCAGGAGTACTTCATGACCCATTCCGTCCTCAGCGCGCTCGGCCTCGGCGACAGCGAATCCGGCACCTTCCTCGGCGGCGGCGAATGGGCCACGGGCGACGGTGCAGGCACCCTCGAGCCGACCAATCCGACCACCGGTGAGGTGCTGGCACGGGTCAGCGCGACCACGCCCGAGCAGTACGAGGCCATCGTTGCGCGCGCGCAGGAGGCCTTCAAGGTCTGGCGCAGGACGCCGGCCCCGCGTCGTGGCGAGGCCATCCGCCTGTGCGCCGAGGCGCTGCGCACCCACAAGGACGCGCTGGGTTCGCTGGTCGCGCTGGAGATGGGCAAGTCGAAGCCGGAAGGCGATGGCGAAGTGCAGGAGATGATCGACATCGGCGAGTTCGCCGTGGGCCTGTCGCGCCAGCTCTACGGCCTGACCATGCACTCCGAGCGCCCGGGCCACCGCATGTACGAGCAGTGGCATCCGCTGGGCATCGTCGGGATCATCTCGGCGTTCAACTTCCCGGTCGCGGTGTGGGCATGGAATTCGTTCGTCGCCGCGGTCTGCGGTGACATCTCGATCTGGAAGCCCTCGGGCAAGACCCCGCTGTCGGCGATCGCCTCGATGCGCATCTGCAACGAGGCGCTCAAGGCCGGCGGCTTCCCCGACCTGTTCTTCCTGTTCAACGACACCGACAACGCGCTGGCCGAGCGCATGGTCGACGACAGGCGCGTGGCGATGATCAGCTTCACCGGCTCGACGAAGGTCGGCCGCCAGGTCGGCGAGCGCGTCGCGCGTCGCATGGGCCGTTCGCTGCTGGAGCTCGGCGGCAACAACGCGATGATCGTGGAGTCCTCCGCCGACCTGAAGCTGGCGATCCCGGCGATCGTGTTCGGCGCGGTCGGCACCGCCGGCCAGCGCTGCACCAGCACCCGCCGCGTCTTCATCCACGAGTCGATCTACGACGACGTGCTGGAGAAGCTGGTTTCGGCCTATGGCCAGGTGGAAAAGAAGATCGGCGACCCCACAGACCCGGCCAACCTGATGGGCCCGCTCAACAGCCCCGATGCGGTCAAGGCCTACCTCGACGCGATCGGGAAGGCCAGGGCGGCCGGCGGCACCGTCGCCACCGGGGGCAAGGCGCTGACCGAGCGCAAGGGCAACTTCGTGCTGCCGACGATCATTACTGGCCTCGCCAATGACGCCGAGGTGGTGCAGACCGAGACGTTCGCGCCGATCCTCTACGTGATGAAGTATTCGGATCTGGAAGAGGCGATCGAGATGCAGAACGACGTGCCGCAGGGTCTGTCGTCGGCGATCTTCACCACCGACCTGCGCTCGGCCGAGCAGTTCCTGTCGGCCTGGGGCTCGGACTGCGGCATCGCGAACGTCAATATCGGCACCTCGGGCGCGGAGATCGGTGGCGCCTTCGGTGGCGAGAAGGAAACCGGCGGTGGTCGCGAGTCGGGCTCCGACGCCTGGAAGGCCTATATGCGCCGCCAGACCAACACCATCAACTACTCCAACGACCTGCCGCTGGCACAGGGCATCAAGTTCGACCTCTGACCGCATCGCGGCGGCCGTGCGCGGGTGGTGAACCGCCACGCGTGGCCGCCGCGCGCCGAAGTACGATACGGCCACGGCGGCCCCTTCCCGGGCCGCCACACCCCGGGAGCCGGACATGGACGCAACGCCACGCCAGACCAGTGTGCTCGCCGTTCTGAGCCTCGTGTTCGGCATCCTCGGCTGGACGCTGCTGCCCGGCCTCGGCGCGATCGTGGCGGTGGTCACCGGCCATATCGCACGTGCGGAGATCCGCCGCGCGCCGCAGACGCTGGAAGGCGACGGGCTGGCGATCGCCGGCCTGGTGCTGGGATGGCTCGGCATCGTGCTGGGTATCGCGCTGGTGGCGCTGATGCTGGTGCTGTTCGGCGGCCTGGCATGGCTCTCGGCATGGGGCTGATCGTGCGGGATCCGGCCGCGTCGACCACCGCCGCCATCGCCATGTCCACGCGCGCGGAGTGCTGAGCCGCATGTATCCGCTCGGCCGCCGCCTGCTGTTCTCCCTCGACGCCGAACGCGCGCACGGGCTGGGCCTGTCGGCGCTCGACCTGGCGTACAGGACCGGCACCACCGGCCTGCTCGCGCGCAGGGTCAAGCCGTTGCCGACACCGGCCTTCGGGCTGCGCTTTCCGAACCCCGTCGGCCTTGCAGCCGGGCTCGACAAGAACGCCGAGCACATCGACGCGCTGTTCGCGCTGGGCTTCGGCTTCGTCGAGGTGGGCACGGTCACGCCGCGGCCACAGGCGGGCAACCCGAAGCCGCGCATGTTCCGGCTGCCCGGGCACAACGCGGTGATCAACCGGTTGGGCTTCAACAACGACGGCGTCGATGCACTGGTGGCCAACGTCGGCCGTGCGACGCGCAAGGGCGGGCTGCTCGGCATCAATATCGGCAAGAACAGGGACACCCCGAACGAATCCGCGGCCGACGACTACCTGTACTGCATGGAACGGGTGTATCCGCTGGCCGACTACATCACCGTCAACATTTCCTCGCCCAATACCGCTGGCCTGCGCGAGCTGCAGGAGGAGCAGTCGCTGCGGCGGCTGGTGGCGACGCTGCGCGAGGCGCAGGAACGCTTCGGCGCACAGCATGGCCGGCGCGTGCCGATGCTGGTGAAGGTGGCCCCGGACCTCTCGGACGACGACATCGACGCGGCCGCCCGCGTGCTGCGCGAGCTGCAGGTGGACGGCGTGATCGCCACCAACACCACGGTGTCGCGCATCGCCGTGCAGCAGCATGCGCTGGCCCGCGAGACCGGCGGCCTGTCCGGCGAGCCGCTGATGAACAAGGCCACCGCGGTACTGCGGATGCTGCGCACGCGGCTGCCGGAATCGATCCCGCTGGTAGGCGTGGGCGGCATCATGACCGGTGCCGATGCGGTCAAGAAGGTCGCAGCCGGCGCCTCGCTGGTGCAGCTCTATACCGGCCTCGTCTACCGCGGCCCCGCACTCGTGCACGAATGCGCCGCGGCGATCCGCCGGCGCAAGGAAGCACCGAGCATCGGCAACCTGCCCCCGGCCTGAGTACGATGACCCGGGGCTATCGCGTACTGCAGCGCGTGCCGCTGCGCAGTTCCAACACCTTCGGCATCGACGCCTGCGCCCCGCGCCTGGTCGAGGTGGACGAGGCCGATGCCCTGCCCGGCCTGCTGGCCGCAGGCCTGCTCGGCGATGCATCGGCACCGGCGATGGTGCTGGGCGGCGGCAGCAACCTGCTGTTCGCCCGGGACCCCGAGTGCACGCTGTTGCGGCTGTGCGGTGCGCGCATCGACATCATCGACGACCGTGATCCGGCGCATGTCGTGGTCCGCGCCGAGGCTGGCGTCGACTGGCACGCGCTGGTGATGTGGTCGCTGGCACAGGGTCTGGGCGGGCTGGAGAACCTGGCGCTGATTCCGGGCACCGTCGGCGCCGCGCCGATCCAGAACATCGGCGCCTATGGCGTGGAAGTGGGCGAGCGCATCGTCGCGGTGGAGGCATTCGATCGCGATCGCGGCGTTCGGGTACGGCTCGACCACGTTGCCTGTGCGTTCGCCTATCGCGACAGCCGCTTCAAGCGCACGCCGGATCGCGAGATCGTCACCGCGGTGGAATTCGCACTGTCGCGCCACTCGGCGCCGCGGCTGGGCTATGCCGGGCTGGGCGAGGAACTCGCCGCGATGGGGATCGTCATGCCCTCCCCCGCCGATGTCGGCGAAGCGGTGATCCGCCTGCGACGGCGCAAGCTGCCCGACCCCGCACGCATCGGCAATGCCGGCAGTTTCTTCAAGAACCCGCTGGTTCCGACCGCGCAGGCGCAGGCCCTGGTCGCCGAGCACCCGGACCTGCCGCTGTACCCGGCCGGCGACCCGGGCCGCCGCAAGCTCTCGGCCGCGTGGCTGATCGAGGCCTGTGGCTGGAAGGGGCATCGCGATGGCGACGCGGGTGTGGCGGCCGGACATGCGCTGGTGCTGGTCAACCACGGCAGCGCCAGCGGCCGCCAGTTGCTCGACCTCGCCGTGCGCATCCGCGACTCGGTGCACGCGCGCTTCGGGGTGGCCCTGGAACCCGAGCCGCGCATCGTCGGCGCCAGCTGGCCTGCATGAGGTCCCCGGCGCGCGCAGCCATTTCCACCCCGGCACGCGCCGCCCTGCTGATGCTGGGCAGCACCATGCTGTTTGCGCTGATGGTGATCGCGATCCGGCTGGCATCCGAAAGCCTGCACACGTTCGAGATCGCCTTCTTCCGCAACTTCTTCGGCCTGGTGGCGGCGTTGCCGCTGCTGCTGCGCCCCGGACGTGGGCTCGCCTTCCTGCGCACGACACAGCTGCCGCGCTACGTGGTGCGTTGCGTGATCGGGGTGGCCTCGATGTTCTGCGGGTTCTGGGCGATCGGCCACCTGCCGCTGGCGCAGGCGGTGTCGCTGTCGTACTCGACGCCGATCTTCGTCACCATCGCCGCGGTGCTGTTCCTGGGCGAAACCGTGCGCGCGCGGCGCTGGACGGCCGTGGCGCTCGGCTTCGTCGGCGTGCTGGTGATCCTGCGCCCGGGCACCGGGGAGTTCACCCCGGGCATGCTGGTCGCGGTGGCCGCGGCCGTGCTCAGCGGCATCGTCGCCATCCAGATCAAGGAGCTCTCGCGCACCGAGCCGGCCGACCGCATCGTGATCTGGACGACGCTGTTCTGGGTGCCGATGTCGTTCCTGCCCGCGCTGGTGGTGTGGGAGTGGCCGCAGGGCATCGTCTGGCTGTGGGTGATCGCCGCCGGCGTGCTCGGCACCGGCGGCCACATGCTGTGGACGCGCGCGCTCAAGATCGGCGAGGTGTCCGCGTTGACGCCGATCAGCTTCATGCAGCTGCCGGTGGTCGCGCTGTTCGGCTGGCTGCTGTTCGGCCAGACCGTCGACCGCTGGACCGCCATCGGCGCCGGCATCATCCTCGCCGCCAACGCCTACATCGCCCACCGTGAAGCGCGCCTGGCACGCCGCTCCGCCACCACCGCACCGGTCGAGGCTGCGAAGCCGGGTGAGTGATCCGCGGTGGAAAACCGTGCCGGCCGTACCGTTCACCCGCCTGCGCGCAGGTTCAACCGGCAGGTCCACCCTCCTTCAGGCGCATCGCGGCGCGCACTTCGCCACGGCCGTCGCCGATGACCTCCAGCGCTGCCGGTAGCGCTTCGTCGACCAGCGCCAGCGCTTCGTGGCGTGAGCCCGAAAGATCGAGTAGACCGGCATACTTCAGCGCGGTCAGAAGCGAAGAAGGGTGGCGGGCGCCCAACAGCCGCTGCTGGGTCTCGAGGACCTCCCTGGCCATCGGCAATGCAACGTCGAAGCGCTCGATGCGCGCCAGGACTTCCGCCACGCGCCAGCGTGACATCAACGTCTGCGGGTGCTCCGGGCCGAGCACGTTCTCCCGCAGTTCGAGCACCGCTTCGAGTTCAACAGGCGCTTCGTCATAGCGCCCGAGGTCACGGAGGTCCAGGGCCATGTTCGAGCGGGTGGCGAGCGTTTGCGGATGCCGCTCGCCCAGTTTGCGCATCCCCGCCTCGAGCAGCCTGCGGTTGTAGGACATGGCATTCCCGTAGTCACCGACATCCGACGACGATGCCGCGAGATTTCCGAGCGTCCGGAGCGTGTCCTCGTGCTCGGGACCATGCACGCGTTCGCTGATTGCCAGAAGCTCGGTGAATATGCCGCGCGCGACCTCGTGCTCCCCGAGCTTGGAATATGCGATGCCGAGGTTGTTGCGCACCCGGATCGTGGTCGGGTCCTCCTCGCCGCGGGTCATGGCGAGGCGCTCGTACAGGGACGCCTGCATGTCCCTGGCCGCGACAAGGTCGCCCATACCGGCGACGGCCTCGCTCCTGCTGAGTTCGAGCAGTGCACGCAACTCGCTCGCATCGTCGAGGTGACCTGCATTCCGCAACGCGGTCTCCACCACGGCCTTGGCCTCGGCCGGCCGCCCGTCGCGGATCATGCTTCTGGCCAGACCCTGTCGCGCCTCAAGTGTTGCGTCCGCATTCGCACCCAGCAGCCGTTCCCGCTCGGCGAGCACCCCTGACCAGTCATGGGCGGACTGACGGTACATCCCCAGCTCATGCCGCACGTGCGCGATGGAGGCACGCAGGTCCGCTGCAAGCACGGAGTCCGCACCGAAGTCGCGCTCGATCGCGGAGATCGCGCCGCCCAGGATGTTCCCGTCGACGAGTTGCCTGGCAATGTCGGCCCCGTTGAGGTGGGGCAGGACCTGCTGGAAGGCCTCCAGACGATCCTCCGCCCTGTCCTGCACCTGGGCCCGTAATGCATCCACCAGCCCGACACCCAGCCCCTCGATATCGATGCCCTCGAGCATCGACTGCTGGAACTCCGATACGGTTTGCAGCTGATGCGCCCCCTGCTCGGCCAGCGCATGTTGCGTCCGCGCCTGGTCGAGCCCGTAGAGGGAGAGCCCCAGCCCGGTCAGCAGCGCCAGTACGACGACACCGGCGACCGCCAGCCCGCTGCGATTGCGCCGAACGAATTTCCCCCAGCGATAACCGCGCTGGTCCGGGACCGCAAGCAGGGGCCTGCCCGCGAGAAAACGCCTGAGGTCTTCCACCAGCCCGGTGACCGATGCGTACCGCATCGCGGGGTTGCCCGCCGTGGCCCTGGCCACTGCCCAGTCCAGGTCACGTGCAAGCATTGCCCGATAGCCGGCGACGCCGACATCCAGCGCCCGCGCAAGCTCCCGCCTTCCGTCGGGCGACAGGGCCGTCAGCGTCCGCGAAGGCCGGAACGCGTGACCGGTACCCCGGTCCGCGACTTCGCGGCGGGCGGCACGGTTGCCGGGCCGGGGCAGGTGGAGGTGCGGATCCGCGGTGGCACGGCGCAGCTGCAGCCGGACAGCGCCAGCCTCGGCCAGATGGTCAAGCGGATCCAGGACACCCTCGCCGGCTGATCCGGACGTGCCGCACGACAGGCGCCGTCAGGCGGTGGTCGCGACGTCCTTGGCCGCGAACGACGACACCGCCATGTGCAGGCCCGACGACACCCCGTCGAACTGCTGCGATGTCCCGGCCAGGTGCTCGACCAGTGCGGTATTGCGCCTGGTGCCATCCTCCATTCCGGCCAGGGCGCGGTTGACCTGGTCGACGCGCTGGGTCTGTTCGCGGGTGGCGGCGGTGATGTCCGCCATCATGCCGCTGGTCAGCTCGATCATCCTGGCCAGCTCGCGTACGGCCTGACCCGCTTCCATCGCGCGCTCACTGCCGGTGGCGACGGCTTCGTCCGCGGTCTGCAGGCTCCGCCGGATGTCGCGCGCGGATGACGAGCAGCGCTGGGCGAGCGCGCGAACCTCGCCGGCCACCACGGCAAAGCCGCGCCCTGCCTCGCCCGCACGCGCAGCCTCGACCGCTGCATTGAGCGCGAGGATGCTGGTCTGGAAGGCGATCGAGTCGATGACGCCGGCAAGCCCTGCCACCCTGCGACTGCCTGCGGCGATGTCGTCCATCGCCGCCACCACGCGCTCGACCGCCTGCGCGCCGCCCTGCGCGGCCTGCGTCGCGCTTCCGGCAAGTCGCGACGCCTCGTCCGCGTGCCCGGCGGTCTGCGTGATCGCCCCGGCCAGCGCATGCATGTCGGCCGCGGTGCGCTCCAGCACGGTCTGCTGCTGCGCGGTGCGATGCGAAAGGTCGCCACTGCCCGTGGCGATCGCCAGTGCACCCTCCCGCAGCGACTCCGAGAATCCATGCACGCGCGCCAGCAGCGCTTCCAGCGCCGCGGCCTGCTCCACCTCGGCGGTGATGTCGGTGCAGTACTTGACCACCCGGTAGGGCCTGCCCGCCGCGTCGAGGATCGGGTTGTAGCTGGCCTGCAGCCAGAGGTCGCTCCCATCGCGCCGGATGCGCCGGTAACGCCCGGTGTCGGCCTCGCCCGTGGCGAGCCTGCTCCAGAAGCTGCGGTAGGCCTCGGAGGCGCGCTCGGCCGGATCGACGAACATCGAATGGTGGCGGCCGACGATCTCCGCGCCGTCATAGCCCGCCGCGCGCAGGAAGTTCGCATTGGCCGCGCGGATGGTGCCGTCGAGTTCGAACTCGATGACCGCCTGCACCTTGTGCAGCGCGGTGATCTGTCCTTCGTGGTCGGCCGTGCGGTTGCGTTGCGCGGTCACGTCCGTGGCGAACTTGACCACCTTGCGGGGCCTGCCCGCGGAATCGAGGATCGGGTTGTAGCTGGCTTCGATCCAGACATCACGGCCGTCGCGCGCGCGGCGCCGGAACAGCCCGGAACGGAACTCCCCCGCGTTGAGTGCCTCCCAGAACGCGCGGTACTCGGTACCGGCCGCGTGCTGGCGATCCACGAAGATGGCGTGGTGCCGGCCCACGACCTCTTCGGCGGCGTAACCCATCGTCGCCAGGAAATTCGCATTGGCGCGCAGGATGGTGCCGTCGAGCGCGAACTCGATGACAGCCATGGAGCGGTCCAGCGCCTGGTACTGGGCGGCCAGATCGAGCTCGCGGGACCTGCCTGCGGTGATGTCACGCACGAGTTCGATCACCCGCGGCGAACCACCGGCGTCGGCGGGCAACGCGATGAACGTGGACTCCAGCCACAGTTCGCGGCCGTCGATCGCGGCACGGTACGCCTGCCCCGACGCGGTGCCGGCGCGCGCCAGTGCGTCGCAGGGATCACCATCGGGCTGCTGGAAGCCGTGCGATGCGAGCACCTCGCAGCGCTTCCGGCCATGCACGTCAGCACTGTCGCAGCCGAGGAGTGCGCGATAGGCCGGGCTGGTACGCAACACGGTGCCATCGCCGGCCAGTTCGGCCACGGCGTGGCTGTGCTGCATGGCGTCGTAGAGCGTGGTGGCGACAGCCGGAACGTGCCGTCGCGGCAACCGCGACAGAAAAGGGACTGCAGGCATCCAGGGAAATCCGATGGCGTGGCATAGCGGGCCCCGGGGGGCGCCCCGGAGACGGCGCATACCCCGCCGTACCACCGCTATCGGCCGACCTCTCCGCTACTTGAGTGCCGATCCGCGAATCCGCTCACAGCTTCTCTGCACGATGCCGCCGCGGCGGCATGCGGATGCGCCGACTTTCGGCGCTCCGGTATCGCGGGCGGCTGGGCGCACGCGGACGTCCCGAAATGCGGACGCCCGGCGCGGGCCGGGCGTCCTTACACGTCACGGGAAGATCAGGGCGTGACCGTCAACACCACCGGTGCCGCCGCCTTCGGCGTGGCCGGGTCGTTGCTCTGCACGCAGTAGTTGGCGACGTGGCGCCCCGGCGTGAGCCCGCCGGTACTGACACTGATCCGCAGGGTCTGGCTGCGCCCCGGCGCGACGCTGCCGGATGCCGGTGCCGCCGCGCCCATCCACGGCGCACCGCATCCGACCATGCCGCCGATCCGCATCGACAGCCCCGGGAAGGCGCTCACCGGCGACCAGCTGCCGGTGCCGTCCGCTGCGACCACCAGCGCGGCGAAGCTGCCATCGCCTTCCGGCGCCGCGTACCACACCCAGCTGCTGGCGAACGGCGCACGTGCATACACCACCAGCCAGTAGCGGCCGGCAGGCAGCACCACGTCCTGCCCCGCGGCGGCAAGGTCGAGGGCGATGTTCGCCCCGGACAGCGTCACGCCCGCGCCGGTGGGCGCGCTGGTATGGCGCCAGATCGCGGCCTGCGGCGAGGTGGCCGGGTTGCCGGCGGGCAGCCCGTTGGCGTCCGGGAAGATCGCCCAGCCCAGCGCACTGGCGACATTGGGCAGGACCGCACCCCCGACCATGAAGCCCTCGGTCCACAGCGAGGTGATGCGCGTGTCCCCGGCAAGGATGAAGTCGTCGGCGGCGAACTGCGCCGCCGGTGAACCCGCATCCGTCCGCCAGGTGCCGCGATAGCCCGTGGTGAGGGTGCCACGCTGGCGATCGACCAGGGTCAGCGCCGCGGTGCCGGTGTTGGCCACCGAATACTGCAGCGTCGAACCACCGGCGTTGGCAACCGATCCCACCGCCACGCCACTGCGACCTCGCGCGAGGCTGAGCGCCACCGCATCCGGCAGATCGATGACCGGCGCCGGCACCGCGATCGCCACCGGCAGCCGCAACGTCGGCCGCGGCTGTCCGCCGACGGTGGCGTTGACCGGCTCCATCACCACTTCGCCGAAGTGCCAGCTGCCATCGGCCGGCAGGCTGCTGCTGTTGACCAGCACCCGCAGCGTGCGGGTCGCCCCGGCCGCCAGCGTCAGGCTGGCCGGCGTCACCCCGCCCGGCACGCCGTCCAGGCGCACGCGGTAGGTCTGCGTGGAGGCGGTGGGGTTGCGCAGCGTGCGCAGGAAGCTGCAGTTGCGGAAGCACTGTCCGCTGGCGATCGACGGCTGGTTGAGCGAGGACACGTCGCCACCGGTGGCCGGATTGGCGGCGAGGTAGTTCGCCGCGGTCTCGTGCATCACCAGCCCGGCATTGATCGCGCGGTCGACACGGATGCGCCCGCTGCCCTTGCCGAACGGCGTCGCCGGGGTGACCTCGTCCTCCAGATACACGAGCGGTTCGGCGGTCATCGCCAGTGCGGACTTGATCTCCGGCACGCTCCAGCCCGGCCGCGCCTGTCGCACCAGTCCCGCGGCGCCGGCATGGTGCGGCGAAGCCATCGAGGTGCCGTTCATCAGGCCGATCGCGTTCTCGAACCCGGTGATGGTGGTCCCGGCGATGGTGGCGAGGATGCTCACGCCGGGCGCGGTGACGTCGGGCTTCAGCAGGTCGAAGCGGCCGGCAGGCCCGCGCGAACTGAACGCCGCCAGCGCGTCGGCGGTGTTGGGCAGGGGCACCGGCGGAAACGCGATCGCCGCGGTGGCGTCGGCATGCGCGCGCGCGAAGTCACGCAGCGCGATGCCATCGGCCTGGTCGACGCCGAAGGCGCGGATGGTGGTGTCGGGCACCGACGGGATCAGCGCACCGGGGGCGTTGTTGGCGATGAGCACCGCGGTCGCGCCGCCTGCCGCCACCGCGTTGGTCTTCTCGGTGAACGAACAGCCGCCGCGGCGCACCAGCACGATGGCGCCCTGGTAGCTGCCCGCGGGCGCGGCGGTGCAGGCGTCGGTGTCGGTGTCGAAGGTCGGGCTCACCCGCAGCGGCGTGCTGCCCGGGATCGCGGAGGTGTGGGCCACACCGTTGCTGCCTTCGTTGAGCAGCACGGGGGTCAGCGGTTCCGGCACCGGCTGCGGCCCGGTGACCTGCAGGGTCACCGCGAACGCGCCGCGGCCGTGCTGCGCGGCGGCGGTGGACGCCACCCACGGTTCCAGATGCCCCATGGTGTTCGGGCCGGGCCCGCTGTTGCCGGCCGATGCGGCAACGTAGATGCCGGCATCGGTGGCGCCGAGGAACGCCAGCGACACCGCCTCGCTCCACGGCTGCGCGCCGCCGCCGATCGAATAGTTGATGACGTCGACGATGCCGTCGGCCACCGCCTGCTCGATCGCCGCGACCGCCGAAACGTTCGGGCACAGGCCCTGCCCGGTGGCCACGTTGGTGTAGCAGATGTCGAAGGCGACGATGTTGGCGCGCGGCGCGACGCCCGAGATGCGCCGCGGGTTGCCGCGGAAGTCGACATCGCGGCGGTTGCCGGCGGCGGTGGACGCCACGTGGCTGCCGTGGCTGTTGGTATCGCCGAACCCCGGCTCCTCGCGGATGTTGGGCTGGCCGCAGGTGTTGGCCGGCGCCCCGCAGACGAAGTTGTAGCCGCCGATCAGCTTGGCATTGCAGCGTCCCTGGTCGACGCCACCGGGCGCGCAGGTGCCGAGGTAGGTGCCGTCGCCCAGCGGGTTCGCGTGCACGTGGCCGTCGACCGGATCGACGGCGGCGAACGAGGGGCTGCCGAAGTTGATGCCGGAGTCGAGGATGCCGAACACCACCCCTTCGCCCTGGTAGGGCGCGGGCGCGCCGGGATTGGTGCCGCTCCAGACCGGGCCGGCGCCGATGTGCAGCGGGCCGGTGTCGGTATCGAGCACGTACTCGCGGTAGCCCTCGACCAGCATCACCTCGGGCATCGCCTCGACGGCCGCGACCTCGTCGGCCGACAGCGGGATCACCACGCCGTTGACCGCGTACTGCATGCGCTTCTCGGCCGCCACCGCGCGCCCGAGGCGCCGGGCAATCGCGCCTTCAAGTACCTGCTGGCGCTGGCGCAGGTGGGTCACGTAGGAGCGCGCATTCGTGCCACGGGCGTCGATGCGCTGCTTGCCGCGCGTGTCGCGACGCCGTTCCGGCGCGGCGAGGCCGGGGGTACCGCCCTCGTAGGCGGCGAGCGCGGGTTCGCGGAACACCACGATGTGCGGCTGCGGTGCATCCGGCTGGGCACCCGCTCCGCCGCCTCCACCCGTGCGCCCGGCGGCGGTCGCCGCGGTCACGGGGTCTGCGGATGCCGCACCTGCGGCGGTCGTGGCGACGGTGCCCGGCCCACTCCCGGAACCGGATGGAAAGCTGACGATTGCGGCAAAGGCCAGTCCCGAGAACAGGACGGCCAGACCGGTCATGCGGACAGGCGACATGATGGATTTCCCCGATGGCGTTCACGATCGGAACGACGACGGCGCCCGGAAGCGGCCATCGCCCCGTACCCGGCTCGCGTGCGCCACCCCCTGTCCGGCGGCGCGGCCTGTCGCCGGTTATACACCGGCCCGCGGCGATGCGCGCGGATCACCTCTGGGATTGGATCAGCGTGCGGCGGCGCCCCCGCGCATCAGCAGCAGCCAGCTCGCCACCACCCAGATGCTCGCCGCCATCCAGCCGGCAATGATGTCCGAGGGGTAATGCACACCGAGATACACCCGCGACAGCCCCACCATCGGCACGAACACCGCCATCGCCGCCAGCACCGGCCAGCGCCAGCGCGTGGGCCAGCACAGCAGCACCAGCACCAGTGCCAGCGACATCGAGCCCATGGCGTGGCCGCTGGGGAAACTGTAGGTGGTCTCGGGCGCGATCGATTCCCACAACGTCGGGCGCTCGCGCGCGAAGGTCAGCTTGGTGGCGACGTTCAGCAGCCCGGCGCCCCCCAGCGCCACCGCGGCGAACACCGCCGCGCGGAACCGCCGACGCCACAGCAGCACCAGCACCACGACGACGTCGGCCGGCACCACACCCCAGCTGTGGCCGATGGCGGAGAAGAACAGGAACAGCCGGTCGAAGCCGTCGCGCGCCATCGCCTGCGCGAACAGCAGCAACGGCTCGTCGAACGGAATGGCCTCGGCCTCGTGGACCTCGTCGGCGAGTTCGGCGAATACCCACATGGGCAGCAGCACGCCGGAAAACAGCAATGCGAGGGCGAATCCGTGCGTGCGCAGCACCGCGGACGCGGTGTCGCGCAGCCCGCGTCCACGCGCCGGTTCAGGCGATCGCGGGGTGCCGCCCATAACGCCGATCCACGTACTCGTCGATCAGCCCGATGAATTCCCGGGCGATGTTGTCGCCGCGCAGGGTCACGGCCTTCTCGCCATCCACGAACACCGGCGCCGACGGCGCCTCGCCGGTCCCCGGCAGCGAGATGCCGATATTGGCGTGGCGCGATTCGCCCGGGCCGTTGACCACGCAGCCCATCACCGCAAGCGTCATGGTCTCCGCACCCGGATGGGTGATCTTCCACTCCGGCATCTTTCCGCGCACGTGTTCCTGCACCACCTGCGCGAGCTCCTGGAAGAACTCCGACGTGGTGCGGCCACAGCCCGGGCAGGCGGTGACCATCGGCGTGAACGCGCGCAGGCCCATGGTCTGCAGCAGTTCCTGCGCGACCACCACTTCCTGGGTGCGCGACGCGCCCGGCTCGGGCGTCAGCGAAATGCGGATGGTGTCGCCGATGCCTTCCTGCAGCAGCACCGCGAGCGCGGCGCTGGAGCCGACGATGCCCTTGCTGCCGATACCGGCCTCGGTGAGCCCCAGATGCAGAGCGAAGTCCGAGCGGGTGGCGAGATCGCGATAGACCGCGATCAGCTCCTGCACGCCGCTGACCTTGGCCGACAGCACGATGCGCTCGCGCGGCAGCCCCAGTTCCACCGCGCGTTCGGCGGAATCGAGAGCGGAACGGATCAGTGCCTCGCGCAGCACGCGCCCCGCATCCCAGGGCTGCGCGCGGCGCGCGTTCTCGTCCATCAGCTGTGCGGCCAGCACCTGGTCGAGCGAACCCCAGTTGGCGCCGATGCGCACCGCCTTGCCGTGGCGCGCCGCAAGCTCGATCAGCTGCGCGAACTGCAGGTCCTTCTTCTTGCCGAAGCCGACGTTGCCCGGGTTGATGCGGTATTTCGCCAGCGCCTCGGCACAGGCCGGCTCGCGTTCGAGCAGCTGGTGGCCGTTGTAGTGGAAGTCGCCGATGATCGGCACCTCCACGCCCTGCATGGCCAGCCGCTCGACGATGCGCGGCACCGCGGCTGCCGATTCCGGGTTGTTGACGGTGATGCGTACCAGCTCCGAGCCGGCGCGCCAGAGTTCGGCGATCTGCTTCGCGGTGCCGGCGATGTCGGCGGTGTCGGTATTGGTCATCGACTGCACGACGACCGGGGCATCGCCGCCCACGGCAACCTGCCCGATCCGCACCTGGCGGGTCACGCGACGCGGCGCCGGACCGAAGCGATCGGTCACGGGAAGGGACGGCAGGGGCTGGGGTTGCGCGGACATGCGCGCATTTTAGCGGCACCCGCCGTCCGCGGGATGACGGTGCCCGCAACGGTGCGGGCACCGCTGCATGCGCTAGTGGCTGTCGCTTCCGTGGCCACCGCCGTGCGCACCCTGCCCGGTCGCCGAGCGCACGTCGAATTCCACCGGCACGCGGCCGGCACGTTCGAACACCAGCGCCGCGGGCACCCGGCTGCCGATGGCCAACTCCGCCTGCGGTTCCATCAGCATCAGGTGGTAGCCACCCGGCCTCAGCTCGACGTGGGCGCCGGGCGGCAACTCCAGCCCGGCTTCCAGCTGGCGCATGCGCATCATGCCGTCCTCCTCGCGCATCTCGTGGATCTCCACACGGGTGGCCGCATCGGTCTCCACCGCGAGCAGGCGGTCGGCCTCCGGCCCGCCGTTGCGGATGCCGAGATACCCGGCCGCGACCGCCGCGGGGGGCGGCGGCAGGCGGATCCACGGCGCCTGGATGGCGATCCCGGCCTGCGCGGCGTCGGCCGCCAGGGCCTCATCGGCAGCAGTCCCGATCCCGGGCGGCGGCGCGTCGACGGTTGCGGGCGGCGCCGCCTGGTTGCAGGCGGCCAGCGACAGCGCGGCCAGCGCCGGCAGGAATGCATCGCGGATGTTCAATTCAACCTCCAGGGGTTCCGGACCCGCTGGGCAAGCGGCGCAGGCAGGTCGTGACGGAATGGACGCGACAGTATCGCCGCTGCGTCGTTCTGCGTCGCCCCGCGCACCTCGCGCTGCGTGGGGGCCGGTATCCTGTCGCGCATGCATACGCCACCCGTCGCGGACGTCCTCACCCCGAGCCAGCTCAACACCCTCGCCCGCAGCCTGCTGGAGGACACGTTCCCGGCAGTGCTGGTGGAAGGCGAACTCGGCAACGTCTCCCGCCCGGCCTCGGGCCATCTGTACTTCACGCTCAAGGATGCGCGCGCGCAGGTGCGTTGCGCGATGTTCAAGCCCAAGAGCCAGTGGCTGCGCTTCCAGCCCCGCGAGGGCATGCAGGTGCTGGCGCGCGGGCGGCTGACGCTGTACGAGGCGCGCGGCGACTACCAGCTGATCCTCGACAGCCTCGAGGAGGCCGGCGAAGGCGCGCTGCGGCGTGCATTCGACGAGCTCAAGGCGAAGCTGCAGGCCGAAGGCCTGTTCGACGCCGCGCGCAAGCGGCCGCTGCCGGCGTGGATCGGGCGCCTGGGCGTCATCACCTCGCCGGGCGGCGCGGCGGTGCGCGACGTGCTGAGCGTGCTGGGCCGCCGCTTCCCGCTGCTCGAGGTCGAGATCCTGCCGGTGCTGGTACAGGGCAGCGGTGCGGCGCCGCAGATCGTCGAGATGCTGCAGCGTGCCGGCGCCAGCGCACGCTATGACGCCCTGCTGCTGACCCGCGGTGGTGGCTCGCTGGAAGACCTGTGGGCCTTCAACGAGGAACCGGTGGTGCGTGCGGTCGCGGCGTCGCCGGTGCCGGTGGTGGCGGCGATCGGCCACGAGACCGACTCCAGCCTGGCGGAATTCGCCGCCGACTTGCGCGCACCCACGCCGTCGGCCGCCGCCGAACTGCTGGCGCCGGACCGCATCGACCTGGAGGCGCGGCTGCGCGTGTTGCAGCGCCGCCACGCCGGCATGATCGAACACCGCCTGCGCCAGGCCGCGCAACGTGCCGACCGCGCGTTCCTGCGCCTGCACGCGCTGCGCCCGCAGGCACGCATCCAGGCGCTGGCGGCGCGCCGCGACGAGGCGCTGCGGCGGCTGCATACCGCCTGGGCGATCTGCCTGGAACGCCGCCAGGCGCGCGTTCGGCATGCGCAGGCGGACCTGCGCCGGCACCATCCGCAACAGCGCCTGGCCGCGTTGCAGGCACGCCTCGCCGCCACCCGGCCGCGCCTGCAGGCCGCGCTGCCGCGCCGCCTTCGCCACGACCGTGCGCGCCTGCAGGCCCTGGTGCGTGCACTGTCGGCGGTGAGCCCGCTGGCCACCGTCGCCCGCGGCTACGCGATCCTGCAGCACGGCAACGGTCGCGTGGTGCGCGGCGTCGACGATGCACGGCCGGGCGATGCACTGCGCGCACGCGTGGCCGACGGCGAGTTGCAGGTACGCGTGGAGCCCGACGCCAACGCCGATTGATCACCGGCGCCGCGGTCGCCCGCCGATCACGCCGCCGGCGGTACACTGGCCGTGTCCCGTACCGGATCATCTGCATGACCAAGGCATCGGATCTTTTCGTCGCCGCGCTCGAGTCGCATGGCGTCGAGTACGTGTTCGGCATCCCCGGCGAGGAGAACCTCGACCTGCTGGAATCACTGCGCAAGTCCGGTATCCGGCTGGTGCTCACCCGCCACGAGCAGGCCGCGGGCTTCATGGCCGCCACTGTCGGGCGCCTCACCGGCCGCGCCGGCGCGTGCCTGGCGACACTCGGCCCGGGCGCGACCAACCTGGTCACGGCGGCGGCCTACGCACAGCTGGGCGCGATGCCGATGTTCATGGTGACCGGGCAGAAACCCATCCGCAGCAGCAAGCAGGGGCATTTCCAGATCGTCGACGTGGTCGACATGATGCGTCCGCTGACCAAGTACACGCGGCAGATCGTCTCCGCCGACAGCATTCCCGCCCAGGTGCGCGAGGCGCTGCGCTGCGCCGAACAGGAACGCCCCGGCGCGGTGCACCTCGAGCTGCCGCAGGACATTGCAGCCGACGACAGCGATGCGCGGCTGATCCCGGAGAGCCATTCGCGGCGGCCGGTCGCCGAGGAGAAGGCGATCCACCGCGCCGCGGATGCCATCGCCGGCGCGAAGCACCCGTTGCTGATGGTTGGCGCCGGCGCCAACCGCAAGACCACCGCGCGCATGCTGCGGCGTTTCATCGACCGGCTCGGCATCCCGTTCTTCAGCACGCAGATGGGCAAGGGCGTCATCGACGAGACCCACCCGTTGTGGCTGGGCACCGCCGCGCTGTCGGACGGCGACTTCGTGCACCGTGCCATCGATGCCTCCGACTGCATCATCAACATCGGCCACGACGTCATCGAGAAGCCGCCGTTCTTCATGCGCGAAGGCCGGCGCACCGTCATCCATGTCAACCACTCCGGCGCGGTGGTGGACCCGGTCTACTTCCCGCAGGTGGAGGTGGTCGGCGACATCGCCAACAGCGTGTGGCAGCTGGCCGAGGCGATCGAACCACAGCCGCACTGGGACTTCGGCTTCTTCGACCGCGTGCGCGAGGCGCTGCACGCACAGCTGCGCGATCGTGCCGACGACGACCGCTTCCCCATGGCCAGCCAGCGGCTGGTGGCCGAGGTGGCCGCGGCGATGGGGCCCGAGGACATCACCTGCCTCGACAACGGCCTCTACAAGCTGTGGTTCGCCCGGAACTTCCGCTGCCGCACGCCGAATACGCTGCTGCTCGACAACGCACTTGCTTCGATGGGCGCCGGGCTGCCGAGTGCGATTGCCGCAAGGATGGTGCATCCGCAACGGCGCGTGCTGGCGGTGGCCGGCGACGGCGGCTTCATGATGAACTCGCAGGAACTCGAGACCGCGGTGCGGCTCGGCGTGGACCTCACCGTGCTGGTCCTGCGCGACGACGCCTACGGCATGATCCGCTGGAAGCAGGCGCACGAGAAATACCCCGAATACGGCATGGCGCTGGGTAATCCGGATTTCGTGAAGTACGCGGAATCCTATGGTGCCCGTGGTCACCGGCCGGCGTCGGCCGCGGAGTTCGCGCCGATGCTCCGGCAGGCGCTCGATACGCCGGGTGTGGACGTGATCGAGGTCGCCATCGACTACACCGACGACGACCGCATCCTCAACGAGGACATCCCGCGTGAGAGCGCGGCGGTCGCCTGACCGCCACCGATACGGAGGACACCGCATGGCCAGCCCCAGGAAAACCGCCTCGCGTCGCACCACGCGCGGCCTCGCCCGCAGCTACCCGTACTGGCTTGCCGGCGAGGCGGTCGCGGCCAATACCGATCTCGAGGTGCGTGACAAGTACAGCGGCAGGGTGGCCACCCGCGTGGCGTTCGCCGATGCCGAGGCCGTGGACCGTGCGATCGAAGCTGCATCCAACGCGCGCGGCGCGATGGCCGCCTTCGCACCCGACCAGCGCCGTGACGTGCTCGAGCACTGCATGCGCCGTTTCGAGGAACGCTTCGAGGAACTCGCGCTCGCGCTGTGCATCGAGGCCGGCAAGCCGATCGGCGATGCCCGTGGCGAAGTGACGCGGCTGATCGACACGTTCCGCATCGCCGCCGGCGAAGCCACCCGCGTGGAAGGTGAAACGGTGGAGCTGCAGATCTCCGAACGCACCCGCGGCACCCGCGGCATGGTGCGGCGCGTGCCGATCGGGGTGTGCAGCTTCATCACCCCGTTCAACTTCCCGCTCAACCTGGTCGCGCACAAGGTGGCACCCGCGATCGCCGCCGGCTGCCCGTTCGTGCTCAAGCCCGCGCCGAAGACCCCGGTGGGTGCGCTGATCATTGGCGAGATCCTTGCCGAGACCGATCTGCCCAGGGGGGCGTTCTCGATCCTGCCGTGCAGCAACGACGATGCCGCCGCGTTGACCGGGGACGAGCGCATCGCGCTCTTGAGCTTCACCGGCGGAATGATCGGCTGGGACCTCAAGGCACGTGCCGGGCGCAAGAAGGTCACCCTCGAACTCGGCGGCAACGCCGCGTGCATCGTCGATGCCGACCCCGGGGCCAGCCTCGACCATGTCGTCGACCGCCTGGTCTTCGGCGCGTACTACCAGTCCGGCCAGAGCTGCATCAGCGTGCAGCACATCCTCGTCCATCGCGATCTCTACCAGCCGCTCAAACGCAGGCTCAAAGCGCGGGTGGCGAAGCTGGTGATGGGCGACCCGCGCGACGAGGACACCTTCATCGGACCGGTCATCGACGAGGACGCCGCCAGGCGCATCGAGTCGTGGATCGACGATGCACGAAAGGCCGGCGCGAAACGGGTGGCCGGCAGCGCGCGCACCGGCACGATGGTGCCTGCCACGCTGATGGAGGACGTACCGCGCGACTGCGACCTCTACCGCCAGGAGGTCTTCGGCCCGGTGGCCTGCCTGCAGGCCTTCGATGACTTCGACGAGGTGCTGGAAACCGTCAACGCCGGCGAATTCGGGCTGCAGACCGGCGTGTTCACCGCCCGTCTCGACCACGCCATGCGGGCCTGGGACCGGCTCGAGGTCGGCGGTGTCATCGTCGGCGACGTACCGAGCTTCCGCGTCGACAACATGCCCTACGGCGGGGTCAAGGGCTCCGGCCTCGGCCGCGAAGGCGTGCGCTATGCGATCGAGGACATGACCGAACCGCGCCTGCTGGTGATCAGGGACACACCCTGACGACAGCGAGGGGGCTACGTGCCGCGCACCGGCCCGCGTGCGAACGTGTGCCAAACGCCGCGCGGCGTGCGACCGCGCATTGCACGTCGCGCATGCGCTAGGCTTGGCCAGCTGCACGGATGCGGTTGGTAGAGGGCGGCGTCGACGTCCGGACATCGTAGTCACGTCGACCCCGTTGGCCATCGCAGGACGTTGGCAGCTGCCACCGACTGGAGAGTGCCGATGCGCGTGCCTGCCCTGCTTGTCTGTTGCCTTGCCCTTGCCGCCTGCCAGGGGCCACAGCGTGCCGAGACACGCGCCGTCGCGGAGGCATCTTCGCGGGACGACCGGCGCGAGGCCGAGCCACCGGTGGTGTTCGACAGCCCCTCCGCGATCAACATCCATGCACCGCCGCCGTCGCCCCCTGCGCCGCCCGCGCCCGTCGCCGACGGTTTCTTCCCGATGGCAGGCAGCGAGCGCTACGCACCGCGAACGGACAACCCGGTGCAGCGCACGGCCGAGGCGCCGGTCTCGACGTTCTCGGTCGATGTCGACACCGGCAGTTACAGCAACGTGCGGCGGATGCTGCGCCAGGGCGTGCGGCCGCCCGCGGATGCCGTGCGCGCCGAGGAGTTCATCAACTACTTCCGCTACGACCACCCGGCGCCGGCGGGCCGGGATGTGCCGTTCCGGATCACCACCGAACTCGCGCCTTCGCCGTGGGCGCGTGGACGCCAGTTGTTGATGATCGGCCTGCGCGGCTACGACGTGCCGCGCACCACGCTGCCGGCGGCCAACCTCGTGTTCCTCATCGACACTTCCGGCTCGATGGGCGCGCCGGACAAGCTGCCACTGCTGCAGAAGGCATTCGCCGAACTGGTGCAGCAGCTGCGCCCGCAGGATCGGGTGAGCCTGGTCGCCTACGCCGGCTCGGCCGGCCTGGTGCTCCCCCCCACGCCCGGCGACCGCAAGGCCGAGATCCTCTCGGCACTGGGCAACCTGCAGGCGGGCGGCAGCACCCATGGCAGTGCCGGGCTGCAGCTGGCCTACGAGACCGCACGCCAGGCCCACGTGCAGGGCGGGATCAACCGCGTGATCCTGGCGACGGACGGGGACTTCAACGTGGGCCTCGTCGACCGTGCGGCACTGGAGACCTATGTCGCCGACCAGCGCCGCAGCGGCATCGCACTCAGCACGCTCGGGTTCGGCCGGGGCAACTACCACGACGCGATGGCGGAGCGGCTGGCCGATGTCGGCGACGGGCAGCACGCCTATATCGACACCCTGCAGGAGGCGCGCAAGGTGCTGGTGGAGGAACTGTCGTCCACGCTGCTGACCATCGCCAACGACGTCAAGGTGCAGGTGGAGTTCGATCCTGCCCGCGTGGCCGAATACCGCCTGATCGGCTACGAGAACCGCCTGCTTCGCGAGGAGGATTTCGCCAACGACCGCGTCGATGCCGGCGACATCGGCGCCGGCCACGAGGTCACCGCGCTGTACGAGATCGTGCCGGTCGGCTCCGCCGATGCGTGGCTGTCGCCGCGGCGCTACGGCGCGCCCGCGCCATCGACCGCACCCGCGACCGCCGGCGAAATCGCCCGCGTCAGCCTGCGTTACAGGCTGCCGGGCGAGACGCGCAGCCGGCTGGTGGACACCGTGGTGCGCAGCGCCGATCTCCGGCCCCAGGCCGGCGAATCACTGCGCTTCGCAGCGGCGGTCGCCGCCTATGCCGATGCACTGCGCGGGGGTACCCATCTGGGCGACTGGGGCTGGGACGACATCCGGCGCGAGGTCGCCGCTACGCGCGGCGATGATCCGTGGGGTCTGCGTGGCGAACTGCTGGGGCTGGTCGACCTGGCTCGTGCCCATGCCGACATCGCGCCCACCGCACCCGCCGTGACCGCTCAGCCTTCCGGTGCAGGCCGGCCGAACAGGTAGCCCTGCCCGAAGTTGCAGCCGAGCTGTGCGAGCAGTTCGCGCTGCTCCTCGCGCTCGATGCCCTCGCCGATGGTCTCGATCCCCAGCGTGCCGGCCAGTGCCAGGATCGCGCGCACCAGCGCCAGGCTCTCGGCGCGCGAGGCACCCACCAGCCCGGCGACGAAGCTCTGGTCGATCTTGATCGACTGGATCGGGAACCGGTGCAGGTACGACAGTGCCGAGAAGCCGGTGCCGAAATCGTCCAGCAGCGCCAGCACGCCGCGGTCGCGCAGCGCGTTGAGCGTGCGCAGCGCGCGCGGGGAGTCGTCGAGCAGCGCGACCTCGGTGATCTCGATGCGCAACCGCCGCGGGTCGGCGCCGGCATCGTCGAGCAGCTGCAGCAGCCGCTCGGCGAAGTCGTCGGAGACGAAATGGCGCGGCGACACATTGATGGAAACATAACCGTGCGCCTGCCGGCTCAGCCAGCGCACCACGTGCCGGTACATCAACCAGTCGACCTGGGCGATCAGGCCGGTGTCCTCGCCGACGCCGATGAACTGTGGCGGGGCCAGCAGCCCGCGCTGTTCGTGATGCCAGCGCAGCAGCGCCTCGTGGCCGACCACCGCGCCATCGGACAGCCGCACGATCGGCTGGAAGTACGGCTCGAAATCGTCCGACAGGATGGCGCGGCGCAGGTCCGCCTCGAGGTCGAGCAGGCGCATCGCCTCGGCGCGCATCTCCTCGTCGAAGAGTTCGCTGCGGTCGCGCCCACGCGCCTTGGCGCGGTACATGGCGGCGTCGGCGTCGCGCAGCATCTCCTCGCCGTGGCGGTAGCGCGGTTGCCAGAACGCGATGCCGATGCTGGCCGACGGGAACAGCTCGCGCCCGGCCACCCACATCGGCCTGCCGATCTCGGCCAGCAGCCGTGAGGCCACGCGCTGCGCGGTCTCCGCGGCCGGCACGTCCTGCAGCAGCACCGCGAACTCGCCGCCGCCCAGGCGCGCCACGGTGTCGGCGCTCGACAGCGCGCGGCGCACGCGGCGGCCGACCTCGACCAGCAGGTCATCGCCGGCGGCGTGGCCGATGCTGTCGTTGACCAGCTTGAAGCGGTCGAGATCGAAGAACAGCACCCCGAACGCCCGCGCGCTGCGGGCCTGCACCGCGGCGATCGCGGCGTCCAGGCGCTCCAGCAGGTGTTCGCGGTTGGGCAGCCCGGTGAGCTGGTCATGGCGTGCCTGGTGGATCAGCCGCTGCTCGGCGCGGGTACGTTCGCCGACCAGCGCCTGCAGCTCGCGGTTGGCTTCCTGCAGTTCGCGGGTACGCGCCTGCACCCGCGATTCGAGCTCGGCATGCGCGGCCTTGAGCGATTCCTGCGCGCGCTTGCGCGACAGCGCGCTGCCGATATGGCGGGCAACGAAGGTCAGCAGTTCCTGGTCGCGCTCGTCGAACAGGATGTGCGGCGAGTAGCTCTGCACCGCGATCGCGCCGATCACGGTCTCGTCGCGCGACAGCGGCACGCCCAGCCAGCAGTGCGCGCGCGTGCCCTGGCTGAGCACGTCGCCGCTGGCCTGCAAGCGGTCGATGGTGGCGCGGTCGGCCAGCATCGGCTGGCCGGAGCGGATCACGAACTCGGTCAGGCCGTTGGAGAGCCGGCGCGGCGGGCGCACCGGGTCGCGCTCGTCCACCGAGTACGGGAACTCGATGCGCTCGCCGTCGCCCACCAGCATCGCGATATAGAAGTTCTCCGCATACACCAGGCCGTTGACCACCTCGTGCACGTCGGCATAGAAGCGCAGCAGGCTGCCGGCACTGACCGACATCTCGCTGATGCGGAACAGCGCGCGCTGCAGGCGCTCGGCGCGCTGGCGTTCCACGATCTCGTCCTGCAGCACCGCATTGGCCCGCTGCAATTCCACGGTGCGCTGGCGCACGCGGCGCTCGAGTTCGCGCTGTGCATGCTTGCGGTCGAGCGCGGTCAGGATGTGCTGGGCCACGTATTCCAGCAGCGCGCGGTCCTCGTGGGTGTAGCTGTCGGGGCGGTTGTAGCTCTGCACCACGATGGCGCCGGCCACCCGCGCCTCGCGCCGGACCGGCACGCCCAGCCAGTCGGCGCTTTCCGGGCCCTGGTTGCCGTCGCGCGGCACGTCGAGCTGGGCGCGGATGGTGTCGGACGGCCCCATCACCGGCTGGCCATGTCGCAGCAGTGCCGCGGTCAGGCTGTTGGGCATCTCCGAAAGCGGGATGTCGTCGTCCGGATCCGGCCGCCAGGGGTCGTTCTGGTCGGCGAAGTACAGGAACCGCATCGTCGCGTGCACATCGTCGTAGAGCGCGATGTAGAAGTTCTCGGCCGACATCAACGACGCCACCAGCACGTGGATGCGGCTGAGCATGTCGCGCATTTCCAGCGTGGAGCTGGCGAGGTCGGCGATCTCGTACAGCGCCTGCTGCAGACGCTCGGACTTGCGCAGCGTGCGGATCTGCACGCTGGCAAGTTCCGCGCGGGTGACCAGTGCGAGCGCTGCGCGCGCCGGCGCCACCCAGCGCTGCAGGTCGCCGGGATCGGCACGCCGCGGTGGATCCACCGCCACCGCCACCCGCGTGCCGGCGTCTTCCCAGAGGATGTCGAACGGGTGGCGATCGGGGTCGGGATGCACGCCTGCCAGCGCCACCGAGGCACGCATGTGCAGGTGGTCGGCGGCACCGCGCGTGGCGACCTGCCCGCTCTGCAGGCGCGGGTCGCACCAGTGCACGGCCATGTCCGCGCCCGCCGGCAACAGGGCCATCAGCAGTTCACGCAGCAGCGCCGGACCACGGGCCGCGGGTGCGGCCGCGGTGACCGTCTCCAAGTTCTCGATGTCCTGCACGCCTGGCCGTCCCCCTGATCGCCGACAGCATACCGGCCCGTGCCTACCGCAGGCACCGCGCACGTGCCCGGCATCACCCCATCGGCCGCCGCCGCGCGTTCTGTAGCGCCATGCCCATCACCCCGACATCGGCCGCGGCACTCGTGCCGGCGATGACCGGCTTCTCCTGCGACGCGGGAATGCTTAACCTGCGCGCGGTGAGCGAAGCCGCGGCCCACCCCTCCGGAACCCGAGAAACCAGCGACGAAACGCTGATGCTGGCCTATGCCGCCGGCGACGTCGCCGCGTTCGAGCAGCTCTACGCCCGCCACCGGCAGCGCCTCTACCGTTTCCTGCTGCGTGAACTGCGCGAGCCGGCGCTCGCCGACGAGATCTACCAGGACATCTGGCATCGTGTGATCGCCGCGCGCGCCAGCTGGCAGCCGGACGCCACGTTCGCCACCTGGCTGTACCGGATCGCGCGCAACCGGCTGGCCGATCACTGGCGCGCGGCCCGGCACCGCCCGCCGGCGCCGCATGATGCCGATGCGCGCCTGGCACGTGTACCCGACGACGACACCCCGGAGCGTAGGCTGGTCGCGGAACAACGCACGACCGGCCTGCAGCGCGCACTCGACGCCCTGCCTCCGGAGCAGCGCGAGGTGGTGCTGCTGCGGCTGGAACAGGAACTCACCCTGGAGGAGATCGGCGCGGTGACCGGTGCGGGGCGCGAAACCGTGAAGTCGCGCCTGCGCTATGCGATGGACAGGCTGCGGGCTGCGATGACCCCATGATGACCCGCGATCCCTCCCTTCTCGACGCCGACGAGCGCACGATCGCCGCGCAGCTGGCGCGCCATGCCCCTTCGGGCGCGCCGGCGCCGGCGCTGGATGCGGCGGTACTGGCCGCGGCGCGTGCAGCAACCGCTGGCGATGCCCCGGCGCGGCCGCAGCGCACCCCATCGCGCGCCGGGTGGTCGCGTCGTCGCCGCTGGCCCGCGATCACCGGCGTGGCCGCGTCGCTGGCGCTGGCTGCCGGCATTGCCTGGCAGTTGCGCCCGATGCCCGCCGCCGCCCCGGTGCAGGACGAAGGCCCCGCGCCGGCCGCCACGGCATTTCGCGCGACCCGCGACGTCCCGCCTGCGCCCGGGCTGGCCGGAGCGCCCGCGGCCGCTCCGGCAACAACGGCCGTGCCCGGGGAGAATCCAGCGCAGGTGGCAGCGACGGCGCCCTCCAGCGGCGCATCCGCCCCGCCGCCCGCGACGATGCAGATGGAAGCCGTGCCGCAGGGGACACCCGAAACCCATGCCGGGGACAACGACGCCGGGCGCCCCCCGCTGCCGCCGATGGCTCCGGCACCGGCCGCCGAGCCATCCTCGCCTGCGACGTCGGCGCCGGTCGACCGCGCACCGGCAACCGCGACATCCGCTCCGCCAACGCCGGTGGGCAGGGCGACCGGTGCGACCGCGGTCGGCCGCCAGGCGCTGCGCGGGGCTCCCGTTCCGTCGCGCACCGCGGTGGCTGCGTCCGATGCCGGCAGCGCGATGCACACGGATGACGGGCACGCAGGTTTCAGCGACGGAGAACTCGACGACTCGCCGCCGGCGACCGTGGACTCGCCCGAGGTGCACCAGGCCTGGCTGCAGCGCATCCGCGAACTGCGCGACAGCGGACGCAGCGAAGCCGCCCGCGAGAGCCTCGCCGAACTGCAGCGACGCTTCCCGGACCTGCCCGTTCCCGACGACCTGGCCGCGCTCGCCGAACCCCTGCAGTGAGCCTGGACACCCTTGCCGCCGCGGCCGGGCACACGCTCGAGGTCAAGCACAGCCGCTTCCTGGCCCGCGCCGCTCCGGTCGAGTCCGCGGACGCCGCGCAGGCGTGGATCCGCGCGGTGTCGGTGGCCGATGCGACCCACAACTGCTGGGCCTGGCGGGTCGGCGACGACTACCGCTCGAGCGACGACGGCGAGCCTGCCGGCACCGCCGGACGGCCGATCCTCGCCGCCATCGATGGCCAGGGCTACGACCGAGTCGCGGTGGTGGTCACCCGCTGGTACGGCGGCATCAAGCTGGGCGCCGGCGGCCTGGTGCGTGCGTATGGCGGCGCCGCCGCGGAATGCCTGCGGCTGGCGCCGCGCGAGCCGCTCGTGGAATACGCCGATGTGGTCGTGCATGCGGGCTTCGAGGACCTCGGCTGCGTACACCAGGCCATCGAAGCACGTGGAGCGATCAAACAGGACGAGGCCTACGCCGCCGACGGCGTGCGCTTCGTGCTGCGATTGCCGGCGGCCGACGTCGACGCATTGCGGCTGCTGCTGCGCGACGCCAGCCGTGACCGCGTGCGGGTCGAGACGGCCGGTTGAGCACCGCGCAGGGTTCGCGGGACCGATCGGCACGGGCCCCGACAATGCACCGCTTACACTTCCCGGCCCGCACCGCGAACACCCCGATTCGATGACCGATCTTCCCCCCGACGACGCCGGCAGCGCCCCGAAGGCGCGCGTGCCGCTCGGCATCCTGCGCACGCTGTGGCCGTTCCTCGCGCGCCAGCGCGGGCTGCTGGTGGCCTGGCTGCTGGCGCTCGCGGCGTCCTCGACGGCTACGCTGAGCCTGCCGCTGGCGGTGCGCTACATGATCGACCACGGCTTCGGCAGCGGCAGCGATATCGATGCCGCGTTCGCGCTGCTGTTCGCGGTCGCGGTCGCGCTGGCCATCGCCACCGCGGCGCGCTTCTACCTGGTGTCGCTGCTGGGCGAACGCGTCATCGCCGACCTGCGCACGCGGCTGTACGCGCACCTCATGGGCCTCGACCAGGCGTTCTACGAGCGCAGCCGCAGCGGTGAACTGGTCTCGCGGCTGTCGGCCGATACCGAACTGCTGCGTGGCGTGGTCGGCTCCGGCATGTCGGTGGCGTTGCGCAGCGTGGTGATGGTGGTCGGCAGCCTCACCATGCTGGTGGTCACCAGCCCGCGGCTTGCGGCGTGGACGCTGGTCGGCATTCCACTGTTCGTGCTGCCGATCGTGCTGGGCGGGCGGCGGCTGCAGAAGATCTCGCGGCAGGCGCAGGACCGCGTGGCCGACGCCAACATGCTGGCCGCGGAAACCCTGGGCGCGATCCGCACCGTGCAGGCGCATGCGCGCGAGGCGTTCGAACGCGGGCGCTTCAGCGAAGCCGTGGCGCTGTCAGTGGCCACCGCGCGCCGACGCATCGGCACCCAGGCGGTGGTGACCGCAGTGGCGATCACCGCCATCTTCGGTGCGATCACCGTGGTGCTGTGGTCGGGCGCGCACGACGTGGCGGCCGGGCGCCTGAGCCCGGGCACGCTCGGGCAGTTCGTGCTGTATGCACTGATGGGCGGCGGTTCGGTGGGCGCGCTGGCCGAAGTCTGGAACGAGCTGCAGCGCGCGGCCGGCGGCATGGGCCGGATCAACGACCTGCTGGTGGAGCAGCCGACGCTGCTTGCGCCGGTATCGCCGCAGAAGCTGCCTGACCGCGTGACCGGCGCGATCGACATGGACGGCGTGACCTTCCACTACCCCGGCCGCGACGACATTCCCGCGCTTGCGGACTTCAGCCTGCATGTGCGGCCCGGCGAGACGGTGGCGCTCGTGGGCCCGTCGGGTGCCGGCAAGAGCACCGTGTTCGGGTTGCTGCTGCGCTTCCACGATCCGCAGCAGGGCACGCTGCGGTTGGACGGCCTGGACCTGCGCCAGCTGGATCCGGTCGACCTGCGCGAGCGCATGGCGCTGGTGCCGCAGCAGCCGACCATCTTCGCCGCTTCCGCCCGCGACAACATCCGTTACGGCCGGCTGGACGCGTCCGATGCCGAGGTCGAGGCCGCCGCGCGCTCCGCCGAGGCCGACGAGTTCATCCGCGCACTGCCAGCCGGTTACGACGAACAGCTGGGCGAGCGCGGCGCACGCCTGTCGGGTGGCCAGCAGCAGCGCGTGGTCATCGCCCGGGCGCTGCTGCGCGATGCACCCGTGCTGCTGCTGGACGAGGCGACCTCGGCGCTCGATGCGCAGAGCGAACGCGCCGTGCAGCACGCGCTCGAGCACCTGATGCAGGGCCGCACCACGCTGGTGATCGCGCATCGCCTGGCCACCGTGCTCAAGGCCGACCGCATCGTGGTGATGGACCAGGGCCGCATCGTCGCCGAAGGCACCCACGACGAACTGCTCGCGCAGAACGGCCTGTACGCGGAACTGGCACGGCTGCAGTTCCTGCACTGAGACCCGGTTGCCGCCCGGACGGACGCGGATCGACGCGGATCAAGCGTGCGGCGGTGGATCGCAGCGGCACCGGACCGCCCCGGCCACACGCGACGTACCCGGGTCGCCGGGGCAGGTGCGGACCCGCAAGCGCCCTGGCGCCCTGTCCGGGCGACAGCCGCCGCTCTGATCGGCGCTTGTCAGCCTGATCTCAGGCGATCTCGACCACCGGGATGCCGGCGATCTTCGACTTCCACTTGCGCGGGCCTGTCTCGTGCACGGATTCGCCGGTGGAATCGACCGCCACCGTCACCGGCATGTCGCGCACCTCGAACTCGTAGATCGCTTCCATGCCGAGGTCCTCGAACGCGACCACGCGGCTGGCCCTGATCGCCTTCGACACCAGGTAGGCGGAGCCGCCGACCGCCATCAGGTACACGGCCTTGTTGTCACGGATCGCCTCGATCGCCGCCGGTCCGCGCTCGGCCTTGCCGACCATGCCGACCAGGCCGGTCTGTTCGAGCATCTGCCGGGTGAACTTGTCCATGCGGGTGGCGGTGGTCGGGCCGGCCGGGCCCACCGCCTCGTCGCGCACCGCGTCGACCGGGCCGACGTAGTAGATGAAACGGTTGGTGAAATCGACCGGCAGGGTCTCGCCGCGGTTCAACATGTCGACCATGCGCTTGTGCGCGGCGTCGCGGCCGGTCAGCAGGCGGCCGTTGAGCAGCAGCACCTCGCCCGGCTTGAACGTGGCCACCTCGTCGCGGGTGATCGTGTCCAGGTCCACCCGGCGTGCGTTGGCCGGGTTGTAGGTGAGCTTCGGCCAGTCCTCCAGCGACGGCGGGTCGAGCATCACCGGGCCGCTGCCATCGAGGGTGAAATGTGCGTGCCGGGTGGCGGCGCAGTTGGGGATCATCGCCACCGGCAGGTTGGCGGCGTGGGTCGGATAATCCCTGATCTTGATGTCGAGCACGGTGGTCAGCCCGCCCAGGCCCTGCGCGCCGATACCCAGCGCGTTGACCTTCTCGTACAGCTCCAGGCGCATTTCCTCCAGCCGGTTGGCCGGGCCGCGCGCCTTGAGGTCGACGATGTCGATCGGCTCCATCAGCGACTCCTTGGCCAGCAGCATCGCCTTCTCGGCGGTGCCGCCGATGCCGATGCCGAGCATGCCCGGCGGGCACCAGCCGGCACCCATCGTCGGCACGGTCTTCAGCACCCAGTCGACCACCGAATCCGACGGATTGAGCATCGCGAACTTGCTCTTGGCCTCCGAGCCGCCGCCCTTGGCCGCGACGATCACGTCGACCCGGTTGCCCGGCACGATCTTCACGTTGACCACGGCCGGCGTGTTGTCGCGGGTGTTGACGCGCTTGCCGGCAGGGTCGGCCAGCACCGAGGCGCGCAACTTGTTGTCGGGGTGCGCGTAGGCGCGGCGCACGCCCTCGTTGACCATGTCCTCGACGCCCATGGTGGCGTCGTCCCAGCGCACCTGCATGCCGATCTCGAGGAACACGGTGACGATGCCGGTGTCCTGGCAGATCGGGCGGTGGCCTTCGGCGCACATGCGCGAATTGATCAGGATCTGCGCCATCGCGTCCTTGGCCGCGGGCGATTCCTCGCGCTCGTACGCGGCGGCCAGGTTCCGGATGTAGTCGACCGGGTGGTAGTAGCTGATGTACTGCAGCGCGTCGGCGACGGACTGGATCAGGTCGTCCTGGCGGATCGACACGGGTTCGGAGGCAATCGCGGGGGTGTTGTGGGTCACGGCGGCGGTCGGCTGGCGGAAAACCCGCCCATTCTACCGGCCGCGCGCCCGGCCTTCCGGGACGCAGCGTTGCGCTACGTCCTGCAGCGGTCCGGTGCAGCGGGCCGCCCTGCCCCCGCCGCGCGGGCCGCTGGCCCCGGCGCTGTTCAGCCGGCCAGACGCAGCCCGGATTCCGCATCGAAGAGATGCAGGTGCCGGGTGTCCAGCCGCAGCGGCAGCGCGCTGCCGGGTTCGGGCAGGTCGCCGGGTGGAAGGCGCGCCACCAGTGCCTGCGCGCCGCGGCGCAGGTTGACGAACACGTCGCTGCCGACCGGCTCCACCACCTCGACGAGCGGTGCGAAGCCGCCGCCGTCGCCACGTTGCAGGTGCTCCGGGCGGATGCCGAGCGCGACCTCGCGGCCGTCCATCTCCGGCTCCAGTTCGGCGTCGCCCAGCGCCAGGCCGCTGCCATCGTCGAGCATCAGCGCCCAACCGTCCGCACGCCCCAGCCTGCCGCGCAGCACGTTCATCGCCGGGCTGCCGAGGAAGGTCGCCACGAACAGATTCGCAGGACGTTCGTACAGGTTCATCGGCGTGTCGATCTGCTGGATCTCGCCGCGGTCGAGCACCACGATGCGCTGCCCCAGCGTCATCGCTTCGATCTGGTCGTGGGTGACGTAGACCATCGTCGCGCCGAGCTGGCGGTGCAGCCGGGCGATCTCCACGCGCATCGACATGCGCAGCTTGGCGTCGAGGTTGGACAGCGGTTCGTCGAGCAGGAACACCTGCGGGTTGCGCACCAGCGCACGCCCGAGCGCCACCCGCTGGCGCTGCCCGCCCGAGAGCTGGCCTGGCTTGCGGTCGAGCAGCGCGTCGAGCTCCAGGGTCTTCGCCGCCTCGCGCACGCGGGCGTCCACGCTGGCGCGGTCGTGGCCACGCAGCTTCAGCCCGAAGGCGAGGTTGTCGGCCACGCTCATGTGCGGATACAGCGCGTAGGACTGGAACACCATGGCGATGTCGCGGTCGCGCGGCGCGATGTCGTTGACGACCCGGTCGCCGATGCGCAGGGTGCCGGCGGAGATCGACTCCAGCCCGGCGATCATCCGCAGCAGTGTCGACTTGCCGCAGCCCGAGGGCCCGACCAGCACCAGCAGCTCGCCATCGGCGACTTCGAACGTCGCGCCGGCCACGCCGACGTGCCCGTTCGGATAGACCTTGCGTACCCCGTCCAGCTCGACCCTGGCCATCCACGCTCCCGGATATGTCTGCATGCGTCCGCACGCGGCGGTGTCCGCCGATTGTGGCGTACGTCGTCGCTCCTGCAGCGGCCGCCGCAGGCGCTGGACATTCTGGCATGTAATCGCTTACATACGATGGCGCCTGCGGGGGGCCTGCAATGCGTCAGGGACCCCGTCAGGGCCGCACCGGCCGCGCGGGGAACGCATGGCCACCCGACGTCACCTGTTATCGTCCCTCCGGATGCACGACGCAGCGGCCAGTCGCGGACTGGCGGACGCGTCGGCCGGCCGGAGTTTCCTGCGGAGCTGCGATGCACGACACCCTGTTGCTGTTCGGTGCCACCGGCGACCTCGCCTCCCGCTACCTGTTCCCCTCGCTCGTCCATCTGCTGCGCGACCGACTGCTGCCCGAGAGTTTCCGCGTGATCGCAGTCGGCCGCACGCCGCATGACGACGCCGGGTTCCGCGCCTGGCTGCGCGAACGCCTCGACGACGGCGACGGCCGCAACAATGCCGCGCTCGACGACCTGCTCGGCCGCACCCGCTACCACGCGCTCGACCTGCAGGACGCCGACGCCATCGCGGCGGAACTGTCGCAGTACGGCGATCGCCCCGCGGTGAGCTATCTCTCCACCCCGCCGAACCTGTTCGCACCCGCCTGCCGCGGCCTGAAGGCCGCCGGCCTGCTCGAGGAGCCGTCGCGGCTGGTGCTGGAGAAGCCGCTCGGCCACGACCTCGCCTCCGCGCGCGAGATCAACGCCACCCTGCGCGAGAGCCTCGACGAGTCACGGATCTTCCGCATCGACCATTACCTCGGCAAGGCACCGGTGCAGAACCTGCTGGCGCTGCGCTTCGGCAACACGCTGCTGGAGGCGGTATGGGAGCGGCGCTGGATCGAGTCGGTCGACATCGTGGTGGCCGAGACCGCCGGCGTCGACGGCCGCGAGGGCTACTACGCCGACTACGGCGCGCTGCGCGACATGGTGCAGAACCACATGCTGCAGCTGCTTGCATTGATTGCAATGGAGCCGCCGGCCTCGCTGGACGCCGACAGCGTGCGCGACGAGAAGCGCAAGGTGCTGCGTGCGCTGCGGCCGATGAGCGCCGCCGACGCCGCGCGCGACAGCGTGCGAGGCCGCTACGGCGATGGCGTGGTCGAAGGCCATGCGGCCAAGGGCTTCCGCCACGAGCGCGAGGTCGAGACCTTCGTCGCCCTGCGCGCCTATATCGACAACTGGCGCTGGGCGGGGGTGCCGTTCCGGCTGGTCACCGGCAAGCGCATGCCGTCGCGGGCCACCGAGATCGTGGTGTCGTTCCGGCCGGTCTCGCACTGGCTGTACGAGCGGCCCTCGCGCGAGCGCGCCCAGCCCAACCGCCTGCATGTGTGCCTGCAGCCGGAGGAGGCGATCGACCTCACCCTGATGGGCAGCCTCGCCGCACCGGAATGGGGTGCCACCGAGCTGCAGCCGCTGTCGCTGGATCTGGAGATGTCGCCCGCGCCGAAGCGGCGCATCGCCTACGAGCGCCTGCTGGTCGATGCCCTCAAGGGCGACCAGACGCTGTTCGTGCGCGACGACGAGGTCGAGGCGGCGTGGCACTGGATCGACAGCGTCAGTGCCGCCTGGCAGGAGGCCGGCACGCCGGTCGAGGAATATCCGGCAGGCTCGTGGGGGCCGGCGTCGGCAGCCCCGTTCCTGCCCACGGTGACCGGCAGCAACGGGAAGCGCCGCCCATGAGCGGTACCCGCCCCGTCCTGCTGGCCGACATCGGCGGCACCAATGCGCGCTTCGCGCTGGCATGGCCCGATGCGCCGATGCCGCTGCGCGTCGACACCGTCGAGCGTTACCCGGTGGTGGAGTTCCCCTCGCTTGCCGACGCGGCGCGGCATTACCTCTCGCAGGCCGGGGTCTCGGTAGGCAACGGCGTGTTCGCGGTCGCCGGCCGCGTCGACGGCGACCATGCACGCATCACCAACCATCCGTGGGTGATCTCGCGGCCGCGACTGTGCGCGCAGCTGGGGCTCGACGACGCCATGCTCGCCAACGACTTCGCCGCACAGTCGATGGCGATCACCCTGCTCGGCCCCGACGACGTCGCCACCGTCGGTGGCACCAGCTGGCGTCCCGACCCGCCCGGCGTGCACCGGAACCGCACCTACGCGGTGATCGGCCCCGGCACCGGGCTCGGCGTCGGCGGGCTGCTGGTGCGCGACGGCCGCTGCTATCCGCTCGAGACCGAAGGCGGCCACGTCAGCTTCCCGCCCGGCACCCCGGAGGAACTGCGCATCCTCGACGTGCTGTCGCGTCAGTTCGGCCGCGTGTCGAACGAGCGCCTGGTCTGCGGGCCGGGCCTGGTCAACATCCACCACGCGCTGGCCGAGATCGCCGGCGAGGATCCCGGCCCGCTGCAGCCGCGCGATGTCACCGCGCGCGCCGCCGCAGGCGATCCGCGCGCCACCCGCGCAGTCGACATCTTCTGCGCGGTGTTCGGCGCCATCGCCGGCGACGTGGTGCTGACGCTCGGCGCCTGGGACGGCGTGTTCCTGACCGGCGGGCTGGTGCCACGCATGCTCGACGCACTGCGCCACTCCGGCTTCCGCCAGCGCTTCGAGCACAAGGGCCGGTTCTCGTCGAACATGGCGCAGGTGCCGTCGATGGCGGTGATGCACCCGCAGGCCGGACTGCTCGGTGCCGCGGCGCTTGCACGGCAGCGCTACGGCCAGGTGCCCGCATCATGGTGATGCCGCCCGCCTCGCCGCAGGCCGCCGGCGACCTGCCGGTGCAGCTGTACACCTACGACTCCGCCACCCAGTGGGTATGGGGCGCGGCAGTGGCGCTCTCGGCGGCGCTCACCCGCACGCTGGAAGAGAAGCCGCGTGCGCGCCTGCTGCTGTCGGGCGGCAACACGCCGGAGCCGGTCTACAGCGCGCTGGCCAAGGCGCCGCTGGCGTGGTCGCTGGTCGACGTGGCGCTGGTCGACGAACGCTGGCTGATGCCTGACGACCCCGACAGCAACGCGCGCCTGGTGCGGCAGACGCTGCTGCAACGCAACGCCGCCGGCGCTCGCTTCGAGACGCTCACCCGCGCCGGCCGGCCGCTGGCCGAGGCCGTGTCCACCGCCAACATGCACGCGCGCAACCCCGCCGACGTGGTGGTGCTGGGCATGGGCGAGGACGGCCATACCGCGTCGCTGTTTCCCGGCATGCGCGATCTCGGCGCCGCGCTGGCGTCGCCGCAACCGTATGTCGCGGTGGATGCCAGCGGATGCCCCGGCGCCGGGCCCTGGCCGACACGGATCAGCCTGACGCCCACCGGGCTGGCACCCGCGCATACCCGCCTGCTGCTGATCCGCGGCCAGCGCAAGCGCGAGTTGCTGGACCGCGTGCTGGCCGGCGACGACCCGTTCGAATACCCGACGCGGATCGCCTTCACCACGCCGGGCGCGCCGCTGCACGTGCACTGGTGCCCCTGAGCCACGGCGACCGGCCACGCATGCCCGCGATCCGACCTGCGCGAGATCGCTCCAAGATCGATGGTGACCCGCAATGAGCCTGCACCCCGTACTCCATGACGTCACCGAGCGCATCCGCGAGCGCAGCCGGGGTTCGCGCGCCGCGTATCTTGCCGGCATCGATGCGATGCGTGATGCCGGCCCGCTGCGCGGTCGCCTGAGCTGCGCCAACCTTGCCCACGGATTCGCCGCCTGCGGGCCGGTCGACAAGGGCCGCCTGCGCGAGGGGTCGACGCCGAACCTCGGCATCGTCACCGCCTACAACGACATGCTCTCGGCGCACCATCCCTACGAGCACTACCCGGAGCGCATCCGCGAGGTGGCGCGGCGGTTGGGCGCCACCGCCCAGGTGGCCGGCGGGGTGCCGGCAATGTGCGACGGGGTGACCCAGGGCCGCGCCGGCATGGACCTGTCGCTGTTCTCGCGCGACGTCATCGCCCAATCCACCGCCATCGCACTGTCGCACGACATGTTCGACAGCACGGTGTACCTGGGCATCTGCGACAAGATCGTGCCCGGGCTGCTGATCGGTGCACTGGCCTTCGGGCACCTCCCGGCGGTGTTCGTGCCGGGCGGGCCGATGCCCAGCGGCATCCCCAACCGGGAAAAGGCCGAGGTACGCGAACGCTACGCCGCCGGCGAGGCAACCCGCGAGGAGCTGCTCGACGCCGAGGCGGGCTCCTACCACTCGCCGGGCACCTGCACCTTCTACGGCACCGCCAATTCCAACCAGGTCATGCTCGAGGCGATGGGCGTGCAGCTGCCGGCGTCGTCGTTCGTCAACCCGGGCACGCCGCTGCGCGACGCACTCACCGACGCCGCGGTGGAGCGTGCACTCGCCACCACCGCACTCGGTGACGACTACCGCCCGCTCGGTCATCTCATCGACGAGCGCGCCATCGTCAACGCGGTGGTGGCATTGATGGCCACCGGCGGCTCCACCAACCACACCATCCACTGGATCGCGGTGGCGCGCGCGGCCGGCATCGTGCTGACCTGGGACGATTTCGACCTGCTTTCGTCGATCGTGCCGCTGCTGGCGCGCGTGTATCCCAATGGCGAGGCCGACGTGAACCGCTTCCAGGCCGCGGGCGGCACCGCCTTCGTGTTCCGCGAGCTGCTCGATGCAGGCCTCATGCATGCGGATCCGCCGACCCTGCTCGACGGCGGCATGCGTGCCTGGTGCGAGGAGCCGCGGCTGGACGCTGGCACCCTGCGCTGGTTTCCGACCATTGCAGCCAGTGGCGACACCGGGGTCGTACGCGGTGCGGCGGAACCGTTCGAAGCCCAGGGCGGCCTGCGCCTGCTGCGCGGCAATCTCGGCCGTTCGCTGATCAAGACCTCGGCGGTGAAACCGGAATACCGTCGCATCGATGCACCTGCGGTAGTCGTCGACACGCCGCAGGCGCTCAACCGCCTGCACCGTTCCGGCGCGCTGCCGCACGACTTCGTCGCCGTGGTCCGCTTCCAGGGGCCGCGTGCCAACGGCATGCCGGAGCTGCATTCGCTGGCGCCGCTGCTGGGCATGCTGCAGAACCAGGGCCGCCGCGTGGCGCTGGTCACCGACGGCAGGCTGTCGGGCGCGTCCGGCAAGTTCCCTGCCGCCATCCACGTCACTCCGGAGGCCGCGCGTGGCGGCCCGCTGGCGCGCCTTCGCGACGGCGACCGCATCCTGCTCGACGGCGAAACCGGCACGCTCGAGGCGATCGTGGATCCTGCAGAGTGGTCCGCACGCGAGCTCGCGATCGACACCGCGCCGGCGGGTTCCGACCTCGGCCGCAATCTGTTCGCCTTCAACCGCCGCAACGTGGGGCCCGCGGACCAGGGCGCGCTGTCGATCTCGTGCGGACCGCCCGCCGCCGATGGCGGCCCGTGGAACTACGACGCCGAATACGACTTCGGCCACGACCCGGCGGCGATCACCTCGCCGCACGCCTCCAAGGACGCCTGACGTCCCTCCAGCCAAGGACCACACCCGATGTCGATCGTGCAGCACCAGGACACCGCCGAACGCCTTCTGCGCGAGGCCGGCCTGCTTCCCGTCATCACCGTGGACAGCGTCGACCAGGCGCGCCGCATCGCCGATGCGCTGCTGGAAGGTGGCCTGCGCACGCTCGAACTCACCCTGCGCACGCCCTGCGCGCTCGACGCGCTGGCCACACTCAAGCGCGAGTTGCCGGACATCGTGATCGGCGCCGGCACCATCACCGCGGTGGCGCATATCGGCCAGGCGATCGATGCCGGCGCCGACTTCCTGGTCACGCCCGGCACGCCCCCTGCCCTCGCCGCAGCGCTGGCCGCGGCCCCGCTGCCGGTGGTTCCCGGCGGTGCCACCCCGACGGAATTCATGGCGCTGATGGCGCATGGCTTCCGCGTGTGCAAGCTGTTCCCGGCCAACGCGGTCGGCGGGCTGGCGATGCTGAAGGGGCTGGCCGGCCCGCTGGCCGACCTGCGCGTATGCCCGACCGGCGGGATCACCGAAGCCAACGCCGCCGACTTTCTTGCCCAGCCCAACGTGGTCTGCATCGGCGGGTCGTGGATGGTGACCAGGGCCTGGATCGACGCCGGCGACTGGCAGCACGTGCGCGACACCGCGGCGCAGGCGGCGGCACTGGTGCGCAGCGCACGCGCAGCCTGAGCACGGCGTGCGTCGCGCCAGGCTATGCGGCGCGCAACCGGTAACCCACGCGCTTCCACAGCCACGCGTGGACGAGGAACCAGGTCACCAGGCCGAGACCCAGCCACCACTCCAGTGCGTTTTCGAAGTGGTCCTGGAAGGGACTGCCGCCGGCGACCGCCAGCGCGATCACATGGACCACGCCCAGCAGCAGCATCAGTGCGCAGATCGCGCGCAACGCCTGCCGGATCCGCGGCGCCGCCTGCAGCCCGGAGTCACCCGCGCGCAGAAACGCCACCTGTGCCAGGAAACTGGCCCCGAAGAACACCACCACGCCATAGCGGCGCAGGAAACGGTAGACCTCGCCCTCGGTGCCGAGGAACGTCACGTACACCGCCAGCGCCACCGCGGCCACCAGCCCCGCGCCGAGCACCGTGCGTCCGCGCGCGCCGGTGGCGGACAGCCAGCGCGCGGCCAGCCACCAGTGCAGGCCGATCGCCAGCGCGTTGGGCAGCATCAGCAGGCGGAACAGATGGTTGCCGAGCCCCTCGCGGGCAGCGCGGCTGATCGAGTTGCAGCCTTCGAGGTACGGAATGCACCCCGGGACGATGCCGGCATGCACCGACAGCGCCCAGGCCGCATGGGTGCCGAGCAGGAAGACCAGCGCGACTGTGAGCGGCAACAGCCACAGTGGAATGTCGTGTCGCGCCATGCGGACCTCCTTCGGCACCCGTACCTGGATCCTGCACCGGAGGCCGTGTATGCCTTGCGGAGCAGTGCCGACGACCGACGCCTGACGTCGCCCGCCCCTTTCCCTCCCCGGGGACGGGCTTACGGCGCCGGGGCGCCCGGCACGGCGACCCGCACGCCTGCACCCGGATGCGTGATCCGCAGCTCGTTGCCGTCCCAGCGGGCCGGCTTGCCGTCGATGGTCGTCGTGCCCGGCACATTGGGATACGGCCATTGCAGCACCAGCCCGCCGGGCGGCAGGCCGGCATCGGCGGCGACATCGAGCCGCAGGACATCGCCGTCCCGCCGCAGCCGGTAGCCGAGGCGTCCATGCGGGGTGCGCATGCCACGCAGGGCGACGCCTTCTTCCAGCCAGTCCGCGGGCACGCCGGCCGCAAGCACGATGCTGTCGTCGATCTCGCGCACGTAGGCGAACATGTCCAGCGCCGCACGCACGAAATCCGAGCCCACCCATGCGTGTGGCAGGTCGCCAACGAAGAACGGCGTGCGCGGCGTCGGCGTGACCACCTCGCCCCACTGGTTCCAGGCCTGCGGCACGCGGTGGCCGAAGAACCATTCGCGCGCCTCGTTGGCCCGCTCGCGCCAGCCCAGGCGCACGAAGGCGGCGACGTTGCGCCATTCGTACGGGGTGTAGTCCTTCCACGGTTCCAGGCCGTCGCGGCGGGCGACGAACTTCTGCCAGTAGCGCTCGAAGGTATTGGTCAGCAGTGGCTCCGGCAGCCGGCCCTGCTCGCCACCGGGTGCCAGCGCGATCGTGGTCGAGGTGGCATCGAAATCGCCCAGCTCCGCCGCGCCGGGCAGGTAGTCGATGCCGTGGATGCGTGCGGCCGCCCGCAGCGAGGCGTCGAGGTCGGCGCGGAACTCATCGCGCGCGGCGGCCATCCGCTGCGCATCGTCGGCCCGGCCCAGCGCTTCGGCCACCTCCACCGCGTCCTTGTAGCCGCGCAGCGCCCAGAAGTTGTCCCAGTACGAATGCATCGGCTTGGCCGAATAGCCCTCGTGGCTGATCGAAGCCGGCATCATTCCGTAGAAGGCCTCGTTGAGCTGGCGGTTGGCCTCGGTGCGTTCGCTTGCGCGCAGCACTTCCATGTAATCGAACGCGCCCTGGACGTGTGGCCACATCGCCTCGAGGAACGCGCGGTCACCGGTGTAGCGCCAGTACTCGGCGATATTGAAGATCAGCTCGCCATGGCTGTCGTTCTCCGGCACCGGGTCGCTGCCGCGGTCGTCGACGCAGCACGGCACCATGCCGTTGTCGAACTGGTACGGCGCATACCACTCGACGTAGTCCTTCACCACTTCCGGCCGACCCATCCGCAGCAGGCCTTCGGAGATCATCGCGCCGTCGCGGATCCAGCTGCGCGCGTATGATCGCGTGCCCGGTTGCAGGCGCGGGCCGATGCGCGAGATCAGCATGTGCGCAAGCGAGGTGCGCAGCGTGTCGGCCAGCGGTTTGCCCGCCGCCGGTACGTCGAAGCCGACCTCGCCCAGCTTGCCGCGCCACTCGTCCGCGACCGTGTCCTGCCAGGCCTGCGGGTCCCACGTCGCCGGACGCGACATGTCGCCGTCCATCGGGATCAGCAGGTCGACCTCGCGCGATTCGCCAGGCGCCAGGCGCATGCGCCAGACCAGCGCGCCGGATGCGAGGGCCTGCGCATCGTCGACCGCGGTGGTCTCCGGCAGCGCGCCGGCGGCGATGTGCTCGATGGCCATGCCGCCATCGAAGCTGCTGGCGAACGCGGCATCCGCGGACTGGCGCACATGCACGCGCGGCATGCCGTCGACGCTGACCGTATCGGCAGACACCGCCAGCGCGCGCAGCGGGCTCACGCCACCGGTGATGTTGAGGAACTGGGTGGGCGGGTTGACCTGCAGCGGCCGCACCGCGAGCGCCAGCGTGTAGTCGCGCGCGCGATCGCCGGGGTTGTGCAGGCGGTAGCGGGCGACCAGCTGCGACGACTCCGGTTCCCCACGCGCGAATGCTTCCACGCGCAGCGCCGCCGACGCCTGCGTCCATTCGACGGCGGGCATCGGCAGGTAGTCGTCGAGCAGCGACTGGCGCGCCTCCACGTCGGCCCAGGTCAGCAGGGCGTCGTCGACGCGCAGGAAGGGCTCGATCGAAAAGCCGCCCGCGGCCACCTCGATCGCGCCGTCCTCGCCGATCAGGCCCTGCTGGTAGCCGCCATCCAGGCCGAGGATGGTCCAGTACGCCTGTTCGCCGCTGAACCCGCGCGGGAACCAGCCGCGTGGATGGTCGGCCGCCACGGCTTCGACGAAGTCGTTGAGGTGATTGCCGAGCTCGACCGGTTGCAGCGTGGCCGCGGCGAGCGCAAACCCCTGGCCAGGGCCTTCCAGCAGATCGATCGCGACATGCCGCGCCTCGGACTCGGGCAACCACAGCCAGTCGACGCCACCGTTGCCGGCATCCACCGTGCGCAGCGCGCGCCAGGTCACGCCATCGTCGGAACCCGACACGGTGTAGCGCTGCGCATGCCGGCCCGGCAGCCACTGCAGCCGCAGGCCACCGAATTCCCGCGGCTTGCCGAGATCGAGCAGCAGCCGCTGCGGTGCGGCCGCGGTGTTCCAGGCGGTGCGGGCATCGCCGTCGACGGCATTGGCGGCGCCGTCCGGGGTGGTCGGCGAGTGCGCGGTGGCGACCAGCGGGGACGGATCATCCGCCGGCAGCGCTTCGAGTGTCAGCGAGTCGAAGCACACGGTGCCCTTGCCGCCGGCGTTGTTGTAGATGGTGAACTCGACCTTCTCGCTCGCGCGCAGGGTGCGGTCCGGATCCGGCCCCCAGGCCTTGTCGATATGCCGCTTGCGGTAGCGTACGGGCGTCCATTCGCGCGGATATTCGTACTTCGGCCGGTTCACCCACCAGACGTTGTCGCCGCTGGCATCAATGACCTTGAACTGCAGGTCGTTGGCCGGCGAGTCGCCGCGCAGCTGGAAGCCGAAGCGGTAGTTGTCGTGATACGCGAGCGACAGGTCGCGCTGGATACCGACGTAGCCGGAGACGCCGTTGTAGTCGTAATCCAGGCACAACGCACGCCCGTCGACGCCATCCACGGCACGCAGCGCGCCGCTGACCTGGTTGGAGGTGACCACGCGCCAGGCCGAGGGATCCTCGAAGTCGTCAAGGACACGTGCCTGGGCCTGCAGCTGCGGAGCGACGAGGAAGCCGAGCACGCAGCCGACTACGCAGGTGGAAAGCCCTTTCCGTGAGTGCGCACGCAGGTCTGGAAGGACCGGTGCGATCCGCCAGGCCGGGACCGTTGGCGCCATGGATGGCGCCATCGAGCCCCCATGGATGGGTTCACGGCGTGTCCCGGCCTGGCGGATCGCGCCGGTCCCACCGCGGATCCACCGGACTGCCAGCGAAACGAAACCTTCAGACATAGCGCACACCTCACCCCTTGACGCTTCCCAGCAGCAGACCCTGGATGTAGTAACGCTGCAGCAGCAGGAACAGCAGCAGCACCGGCAGCACGGTGACCACCGCACCGGCCATCATCATCTCCACTTCCTGCACGTGTTCGCGCGACAGCGCCGCGATCGCCACCGGTAGCGTGTAGTTGTCCTGGTCGGTCAGCACGATCAACGGCCACATGAAGTCGTTCCACGCCGCCATGAAGGTGAAGATGGCCAGCGTCACCAGCACCGGCTTCAACATCGGCAGCACGATCTGGAAGAAGATCCGCAGCTCTCCGGCGCCGTCGATACGCGCGGCTTCCAGCAGTTCCTCGGGGATCGAACGCGCGTACTGGCGCACCAGGAAGATGCCGAACACCGTCGCCAGTGCAGGGATGATCACCGCGCCGAAGGTGTTGACCAGCCCCAGCCCCTTCATCATCAGGAACAGCGGCAGCATCGCCACCTGGGCGGGGATCACCAGCGCCGCCAGCAGCACCTGGAACAGGCGGTCGCGGCCGCGGAAGCGCAGCTTGGCGAACGCATAGCCGGCCATGGTGTTGACCAGCAGCGCGCCCACGGTGATCGCGATCGACACGATCAGGCTGTTGACGAAATAGCGGCCCATGCCGGCACGCGCGAACAGCTCGCGGTAGGCATCCAGGCTCGGCGCCGCCGGCAGCAGCGGTGGCGGGAACGCACTGGCCTCGCCCTTCTGCATGAACGACACCGCGACCATCCACAGCAGCGGCGCCAGTGCGATCAGCGCCAGCACCACCAGACCGGCGTTGACCAGCAACGCGTGCAGTCGGCTGTCGCCGACATCGGCCGATGTACGGCTCACAGCGCCCCCTTGCGGCGGCCGATGCGCAGCAGCACCGTGGTGACGGCGAGGATGATCAGGAACAGCAGGAACGCCACCGCGGACGCGCGGCCGAGGTTCCACCACATGAAGCCTTCCTCGTACATGAAGTACAGCACGCTGACCGTGCTCTGCAGCGGATCGCCACGGGTCATCACGTACGGCTCGGCGAACAGCTGGAAGTAGCCGGAGACCGTGATCACCCCGACCACCAGCAGCACGGGGCCGAGCATCGGCAGGGTGATGTGCAGGAACTGCTGCCAGCGCGAAGCGCCATCGATGCGTGCGGCCTCGTAGAGGTCCTGCGGAATCGCCTGCAGCCCCGCCAGCAGGATCACCATGTTGTAGCCGAAGTTCTTCCACACCGCGAACAGGATGATGGTTGGCATCGCCCAGCGCGGGTCGCCCAGCCAGTCCACCGGCGCAATGCCCACGTGCGCGAGCGCCCAATTCACCAGGCCGTAGCTGGCGTGGAAGAGGTAGCGCCAGATCACCGCCACCGCCACCAGGGTGGTCACCACCGGTGCGAACAGCGCGGTGCGGAACAGTGGCTTGAAGCGGGCGACCTTCGCATCGAGCAGCATCGCCGCGCCCAGGGACACCAGGATCGACAGCGGCACGCCGACCACGACGAAATACGCGGTGTTGCCCAGCGCCTTCCAGAACAGCGGCGTGCGCAGCAGTTCGAGGTAGTTGTCGAAGGCGACGAAGCGCAGGTTGTCGATGTCGGCCAGCGCGTAGAGGTCGAAGTCGGTCAGGCTCAGCAGCAGCGCCGATGCCACCGGCACCACGAAGAACAGCCCGAGCACCAGCAGCGCCGGTCCCGCGAACAGCCACCCGGCGGTACTAGCGCGCATCGGAGCCCTCCCCGCCCTGCTGGCCGCGTACCCAACGGCGCTTGGCCAGGATGTCGTCGACGCGCGCATCGAGTTGCGCGACCGCGGCGTCCTGGGCCAGGCCGCCGCGCACCACGCGTTCGCTCATCAGCCGCATCTCCTGGGCGATGCGCTCCCATTCCAGGACCTGCGGCGTCGGCTTCACCCGCTCGAGCTGGTCGCGGAAGGCCCGCGCATGTGGATCGGCCTGCAGCTGCGGCAGTTCCCAGGTACTGCGGCGCGGCGGCAGGTTGCCGATCATCGCGTGGAAGCGCTGCTGGATATCCGGCCGCGACAGGAACTCGACCAGCTTCCAGCTCGCATCCTGCACCTCGGAGCCGCGGAACAGCACCAGGCTGGTACCGCCGGCGATCCCGGCACCGGGGCCTTCTGGCCCGGGCAGCGGTGCGGTCGCCCAGTCATCCTGCAGGTCGGCTGGCAGCCGGTTGCGGAACTCGCGGATGTTCCACGGGCCGGAGATGTAGAAGCTGAAGAAGCCGCGCCCGAACTCGTCCCAGACGTTGGAGATCTGCGATTCCGACATCGGCGGCGCCCAGCCGTTGTCGAACATGCCCGCATAGAACCCGAGCGCGCGACGGAACCCGGGACTGGAGAAATTGCCGCGGGTGCCGCCATCGCGCAGCAGCGGATCATCCTGCTGCAGGGCGAACGACAGCAGCTGCTCGAACTCGTTGAGCGGCACCATGATCGCGTAACGGTCCGCACCGACGTGCGCCCTGACGTCGGCCATCGCCTGCGCCCATTCCGCCCAGTCGCGCGGCGGTGCGTCCCAGCCGGCGGCGGCGAGGATGTCGCGGCGGTAGAACAGCAGCCGCGTGTCCACGTACCACGGCACGCCGAGCAGCTGGTTGTCGATGACATTGGTGGCCCAGATGCCCGGGAAATAGTCGTCCGGATCGATGACATCCGAAGCGGCGACGCGCGCGTTCAGCGGCTCCAGCGCGCCCAGCGTTGCAAATTCCGGCACCCAGGTATTGCCGAGCTGGCACAGGTCCGGCAGCGCGTCGGCGGCGTAGGCGGTCAGCAGCTTCTCGTGCGCGGAGGTCCACGGGATCTGCTGGATGCGCACGCGGATGCCGGGATTGTCACGCTCGAATTCGTGCACCAGCTCGCCGACCACTTCCGCTTCGCGGCCCATCGCCCAGAACCGGATGACGGTGTCGTCGCCCTGGGGACGGCAACCGGCCAGCAGACCGACGATGCCGACGAGCAGCCAGGTCCACAGCGCACGACCCCCACGCCATTGCGCATGGGATCGATGCACGCGGACCTGGCCCTGCCCCATGCCGTCGTCTTACTGCGCCGGCGCCGGGCGGGCCGGCGTGCCGCCTGCAGCCGCTGCGTCCTTCCGCGCCGGTGCGGCCGCGCCGGTGTCCGTGTCGGCGCCATCGGCAGCGCCCGGCCCGGCCTCGCCGCCCTCGGCTGCTTCCTCGCCGGCGCCCGCCTCCTGCGCCGCCAGCTCGTCGAGCCAGCCACCGCTGAAGCCGGCGCGCCGCAGGCCCTCCTGGATATACGGGCTCCTGCGCATCAGGTTCCAGACGAAGCCGTTGCGGTAGTTGGCGATCATCGCAAGGATCGGGCCCTGGTCGATGCCGATGTAGTCGCTGGCCACCCAGCCCAGCCCCGGCACGATGCGCCCGGTCTTGAGCGGCACGTCGTACTGGAAGCTCGGGTTGAAGGAATCCAGGAACCCGTAGCTTGAATACAGGTGCTCGCCGAAGCGGCGGTGCAGTTCCTCGGTGGCCGGGATGACGATCTCCGGGGCGAACGCGATCGACGCCACCGCCGCGGTGGGCGCAATGGTGCCGTCGTCGAACGCGACCGCGAGACCCGCGCCACGTGCACTGTAATGGCGGAACTCGCGCATCTGCCTGTTGTATTCCTGATCCGTGCGCTGGGCGCCGTCACTGGCGGTCAGGCCCCACACGTTCTCGCCGTACTCGCGCCAGCCCATCGGGTTCTCGATCGCGTACTGGCGCTGGGCATAGGTCGCGCGGCGGCTGTTCTCGAAATAGTCGATCCCGCGGCCGCGCATGTACTCGTCGCGGATGCCACGGAAGTCCACCCAGGTGTGGGTGTACTGGTGGCCGAAGTGCGGTGCGAAGCTCAGGTATTCCTGGCCCATGAAGGTGCCCCAGACCTCGGTGTCGTAGGTGCGCGTCCACCCTTCCCAGGCCTCCGGACCCACCGGATGCGTGGGCGAGCCCAGCGCGAGGATGTAGACCAACATCGCTTCGTCATAGCCGGTCCAGTCGTGCTCGATGAAGCCGGTCTCCGGATACCAGCCCATCGAGATCAGCGGAGGGCGCACCTGCAGCCAGGTCCACTCGACGTTGCGGTAGAGCTCGTCGGCGATCTCGCGGATTTCCTGCTCGCGGGCATCGTCGCGGTCGTAGTACTGCTGGGCGAACAGCACGCCCATCATCAGCAGGCCGGTGTCCACGCTCGACAGCTCAACCCACGGCTCGTAGCGGTGGCCGTTCTGCATGTCGATGAAGTGGTAGAAGAAGCCCTTGTGACCGATCGTCCCGGTTTCCTGCGGCCCCTGCTTCGCGTCGCGGAAGAAGCGCAGCGTGGTCAGCGTGCGGTCGACCGCCTGGGTGCGGCTGACCCAGCCGTTCTCGATGCCGATGGGATACGCGGTCAGCGCGAAGCCCACCGAGGCGATGCTTGAAAACGGTCGCGACGGATAGCGGTCGGGGGTCAGCCCGTTGACCTCGTTGGTGGTGTCCCAGAAGAACTGGAAGGTGCGCTTCTCGATGTCGCGGAACAGCGGCGGCAGCTCCGGCGGGCCGGCCGGCTTTACCGGTTCGGGCTCTTCCACGACGGCCTCCGGGATCGGGCCGGGCCGCGGCGGTTCCACTTCCGGGGCCTCGCGGCTGCAACCGGCCACCAGGGCCAGCAACAGCAGGGGCAGCAGCAGCGTCGGCAGCAGGGATGGGGCGCGATACCGGCCTGTTCGCATCTGTGATGTCGCCTTCTGTAACCGTTTACAGACCCAAGTATAAGAGAGGCCGCCCGCCTGAACGGGCGGCCCCGGTGTTTACCAGTCGACGCCGAAGGAGAGCTTGAAGTAGCGCGTCGGCCCGCGGATCGCCAGACCGGTCTGTTCGCCGGCGAAGCTGTAGTCGTTCCAGTTCTCCCAGTTGAAGACGTTGAAGACGTCGCCACGGATGCGGAAGCTCAGGTCGGTGCCGGTGTTCCAGACCTTCTGCAGTGCCAGGTCGAGCTGCTTGTACTCGATCGTGCGGTCGCCGTAGTAGCTGTCGAAGTACCCGCTGAGCGGGCTGGTGAACACGGTGACGTCGCGCGCGACCGGGCTTTCCAGCGTGAGCTTGCCCGACAGCGTCATCCCGCCCCAGATGTCGGCGATTCCGGTTGCCACCACGCGGTGCCGCGGGATGCCGACCGAGTCGATGAACGGCGCGCCATTGAGGTTGGGCAGGTCGAACAGGTAGTGCTCGTCGTTCTGCGCCGCATTGCCGCGGTTCTCCTCGGCATCGCTGTAGGTGTAGGCGAAGGTCATCCCCCAACCCGAATCGGCCGTATAGGCCTTGTCCACCGACAGCAGGATCGAGTTGAGACGCGTCTCGACGCCGTTGTCGGCAATGATCAGCGTGCCGTACCCGGGGATGCGGAAGTCCCAGGGCGCGTTTCCGAAATCGGCGCCCGGCGGGAAGAAGCTGCCGTCCGGACGACGGTTGCCCAGGGTGAAGAGGATGCCGTCGTAGCTGCGCACGTGCGACAGCGTCACCGAGGTCATCCATTCGTGCTCGCCCAGCGTCAGCGCGTTGCGCATGCCCAGGCTGAACTGGTCGGAGTACGGCACATCGAGGTCATTGTTCATCAGGTTGACCTCGGCGCCGAGGTCGGGATTCGCCGCGACCAGCGCATAGAGGTTGTTGATGTCGAGATACGCCGGGTCCCACGGAATGCAGGTCGCACCCGGTGTGCAGGCCGCGCCCGGCACGCCGGTGAAGTCGAACGTGTAGGTCGGGAACGTGCTCTTCGACTGTTCGAGGGCGATGTAGTCGAACAGGTTGCGGTCATAGGCGCGGCCCGCGCCGCCGAAAATGACGTGGCGCTCGTCGGCGTTGATGTCGTAGGAGAAGCCCAGCCGTGGCTGCCACGCACCCTTGAACGCACTGCGGTTGTTGCCGCTGCTGATGTAGTCCTCGATGTCGTAGTCGGCGTTGTCGAGGTTGCTCCAGGTCCGCAGCGCGTTGGCCAGCCCGGCCGGCGTCACGTAGTTCTCGTACCCTTCGGTCTTCTCGTAATCCCAACGGACGCCGAGGTTGAGGGTCAGGTGCTCGTTGACCTCCCAGTCGTCCTGGATATAGATGCCGAACTGCCGGTTCGGCGAATTGACCGTGCGGTCCTCGAAGCCCGGCAGCGGCGCGCCGAAGCGCACCCGGTTGGGCAGGAACGACGCCAGCGTGGTATTGCCGGCGGCAAGATTGGCCAGATAGTCGATCTCGAGCTGCTGGTTGTAGGGCTGCTGCTCGAGCGAATCGAGTTCGACGTCCTTGTACTTGATGCCCATCTTGACGGTGTGGCCTTCCCAGCCGAAGAACGTCAGGTCGTTCTGGAACGACCACCCCTTCTGGCCCTTGTTCTGGAAGTCTTCGCCGCCGCCGTAGTTGACCAGCGTCCCGCGGCCGATGGCCTCCGGAAGGTGCAGGCGGTAACCCGGGCCGATGGTGATGGCACGCGGGTTCCAGTAGGCGTCCTCGTAGGTGATGTGGGCATCGTTGAGCCAGTTCTCGGTACTGAACTGGTGCCGCAGGTCGAGGCGCGTCTCCTCGTTGTCCTTGGCACTGCCGAACGACGGCGTGTTCGGGCCGTCGCCGATCCCGGTGATCTCGGTCTCGTTACGGCGCTTTGCGGTCAGCTCCAGCAGCTGTTCGTCGTTGATCTGCCAGCTGAGCTTGCCGAAGTACAGGTCGCTGTCGAACGGGCGGTTGGCGGTGCCGAGCAGGCTCTGCACTTCCGGGGTCAGCGGCACCGGCACGTTGCTGATCGTGCCCAGGCGCACCTCGCGCGGGTCGACGATCTCCTTGGCCTCGTAGGTCACGAAGAAGTGCAGGCGATCGCGCAGGATTGGCCCGCCGAGTGCCACCCCGTACTGCTCCGAGCGCGATGGGATCTTCTCGCCACGCTCCAGCTCGGAGGGGGTCGACGCGCGCCAGTCGTCACCGGTGCGGTCCCAGAAGAAGCTGCCTTCGAACTCGTTGGTGCCGGAACGTGTCACGGCGGTAACCGCCGCGCTGCTGATCTGGTCGTACTCGGCCTTGTAGTTCGAGGTGATGACCTTGTACTCGCCGATCGCCAGCTGCGGGAAGGGATTGCCGCGGGTCGAATCCTGGCTGCTCACACCACCCTTGGTGACGTAGTTCTTCTGGCCGACGCCGTCGATGTAGACGTTGACGCCATTCGCCGACTGCGCGCCGCTGCGCAGCTGCGTCGAACCGTCGGCACGCTCGACGAAGGTCATGCCGGGCACGGTGTCGGCGAAGGCCAGGAAATTGCGCGAGCCCTGCGGCAGCATCTCGATCTGGCGCGGCGAGACATAGGTGGCCACTTCGGACGTGCGGGTTTCCGCCATCCGCGTCCCGGTCACCACCACGGTGTCCATGTCGGTCGCCTGCTGCGGCCCGGTTTCGGCCACCCCGCCCACGGTGAGGTCGAGGTTGGCGGTCTGCCCGACCCGCAGGGTTACCGTTTCCGACGTGGTCTGGCCATTGGCGGTCACGTCGACGCGGTAGGTGCCCGGCGGCAGCCCGGCCAGGTTGTAGCTGCCGCTCGCGCCGGACTGCACGCGCCGCGTCAGGCCGGTGGCGGTGTTGGTCGCGGTCACCTCCGCCTGCGCCGCGGGCGCCGAGTCGGCCAGGACCTGGCCGCGCAGAGTGGCGCCGGTGGACTGGGCGAATGCCATGGGCATGGAGAGCATCAGTGCGCTGCCCAGCGCGCAGCTGAGCAGGGTGCGTTGCAGACGGAGCGACGCGGGGCGCTTCTTCATCGGGGGATCCTCGTGACCAGCGGTCGGATTGCTAAGGCTTCGTGAACGTTCAGCTCGGTGAAAGAGAACACCGGCGATGTGCATGGCGCGTCTAGGCGACGGCAGGTGATCCGCAGGACTGGCGCACGACCAGTTCCACTTCCAGCCGCTCGGCGCGGGCGGGCGTCTCCGGATCGGCCAGATGCGCAATCAGCGTGCGCAGCGCGCGGGCCCCAAGCGCGGCGATATCCACGCGCATGGTGGTCAGCCCGGGATGCACGTAGCGGGCCAGCGGGATGTCGTCGAAACCCGCCAGTGCGATGTCCTCCGGCACCCGCACGCCGGCCTGGTTGAAGGCGAACAGGCAACCCAGCGCCATCATGTCGTTGGCGGCGAACACCGCATCGGGGTGCTCGCCAGAGGCGACCAGCTCGCGCCCGGCCGCATGCCCGGAGGCCTCGTCGAAATCGCCCGGGAGGATCCACGGCTCCGCGCCGCCACCGGCGGCGAGGGCGTCCCGGTAGCCACGCAGGCGCTCGTGGGCGTCGAAGTTGTCGGCGGGCCCGGCGATGAAGGCGATGCGCCTGTGCCCCGCCGCGAGCAGATGCCGCGTCATCGCGCGCGCGCCCTGGTAGCTGTCGACGTCGAGCGCGGGCAGCCCTGCACGTGCACCACTGTTGAGCAGCACGGCCGGCATCCCCAGCGCCTGCCCCGCGAGCGGATCGGCATCGGCGACGAAGGGCGACATCAGCAGCAGGCCGTCGACGCGCCCGCGCATGGCCCGCAGCGCGGCGCCCTGCTCGTCCGGATTGCCGTGGTAGCTCGACACCAGCAGGTGGCGGCCGGCCTCGCGGGCGACCGCATCGATGCCCCGCATCAGCTCGGAAAAGAACTCGCCGTACAGGTCGGGCAGCACCACGCCGATGGTCTGGGTGCGCCGGCTGCTGAGGCTGCGCGCGGCATGGTGCGGGCTGTACTGCAGCCGGTCGGCGACCTCCAGCACGCGCTGGCGCACATCCGGGGCCACGTTCTCGTGGCCGTTGAGCGCGCGCGACACGGTGGCCACGGACACGTTGGCCTCGCGCGCGACGTCTTTGATGGTGATGCTCACCCGCCCTCCGAAGCTGGGTGCACAGGGCGCGGACTGTAAGCGCTTGCAGACATCTCTGCAAAAGTGTCGCAATACCGCCGTGCACCGCTGTGCGACGCGGCTGCGCCGGCCATGGTGCACGTCGTCATCCGTCTCGCCAATGCCGTGACCTCAGGGCAGCACGCGCCGGAACGGCCGCACCTCGACGCGGTCATAGACCCCCGCGGCGACATACGGATCGGCGTCGGCCCAGGCGCGGGCAGCGTCGAGCGAGTCGAATTCGGCCACCACCAGGCTGCCGCTGAAACCGGCCGGTCCCGGGTCCTCGGCATCGATCCGCGGGCACGGGCCGGCGAGCAGCAGGCGGCCGGCGTCGCGCAGTGCGACCAGCCGTTCCACGTGTGCCGGGCGCGCTTCGAGCCGCTGCGCGAGCACATCGTCACCGTCGTAACCTTCGATCGCATACCACATGGCGCGGGGCATCCTGGCTGTCGGGGCGCGGTAGTGTACGGATGCGGCCCGCGGCTGGCACCGGTGCGGCACGGTCCTGCATGCCCGCGCGTGGATAAACCCGCGACGGGCGCATGCTGGACAGCCGCGCGGGGAGCCCGTAGGCTAGCCCGGAGCTTCGAGACCCGACCGCAGCGGCCGTCGCAACTGGACGTCCGATCCGCTGCCCGTCACGGTCCCGCCCGACGCCCTTTCCGCCATCGCACCGCCCACCGACCGGGTGATGTGGCCAGTGGCGTCCGGCCGCCAAGTCCAGTCGTCATCGGCCCTGCCCCACAGCGGCCAGCCGGCCGGGTGCGCATATTGGCAGCCGCACATTCGGACACCTGGCCGGCCCGGAGGGGGCCGCATCGCGAATGACACAACCCGGCCTACCCGCCGCCGCTGCCGCGGAATCCAACCCGAATGCGCCTCCGCAACAGCAGGAGATGCCGCTCGCGGTGGTGCATGGCCAGCCGGTGCTGCAGATTCCGCAGGACCTGTACATCCCGCCGGATGCACTCGAGGTCATCCTCGACGCGTTCGAAGGGCCGCTGGACCTGCTGCTGTACCTGATCCGCCGGCAGAACCTCGACATCCTCGACATCCCGGTCGCGGAGATCACCCGGCAGTACGTCGCCTACATCAACGTCATGCAGGACCTGCGGTTCGAACTGGCCGCCGAGTACCTGGTGATGGCCGCCATCCTCGCCGAGATCAAGTCGCGCATGCTGTTGCCGCGGCCGCCCAGCGAGGAAGGCGAGGAAGACGATCCGCGTGCGGAACTGGTGCGCCGACTGCAGGAGTACGAACGTTTCAAGCAGGCCGCCGAGGACATCGACCGCCTGCCGCGCATGGAGCGCGACACCGCGACGGTGTCGGTCGACATCCCCGACCGCGCCACGGTGCGCCTGCCGCCGCCGGTGGACCTGCCGGAGCTGCTGCTGGCCCTGCACGACGTGCTCAAGCGTGCGGAGCTGTTCACCGGCCATGCGATCCGGCGTGATGCCCTCAGTGTCCGCCAGCGCATGGGCGAAGTGCTGAGCCGACTCGAGGACGGCGCGTTCCACCGCTTCGAATCGTTGTTCGACGCGCACGAAGGCAAGCTCGGGGTGGTCGTCACCCTGCTCTCGCTGCTCGAGCTCACCAAGGAGCGCCTGCTCGAACTGGTGCAGGACGCGCCGCTCGCGCCGATCTACGTGAAGTCGCTGGCCACCCGCGACGGCAAGGCACCCGTCAGCCTGGTCAGCGAGTTCGACGAGGACATCGAGGACGCATCCGATTCCGGCGCATGAGCTGCGCGGTCCGGATCGCCCCTCGCGACACACACCGCGGCCAATCGCCGCATCACGATCGATGACATGGACCAGACACTGATCAACCGCATCGTCGAGGCCGCCCTGCTGGCCGCGAACCAGCCGCTGGGCGTGGCCCAGCTGCGGGGACTGTTCACCGTCGACGAGCCGGCACCCGAAGGTGCCGTCGAGCAGGCACTGCACGATCTGCAGGCCGCCTGCACCGGGCGCGGCGTGGAACTGGTGGAGGTCGCCTCCGGGTGGCGCTACCAGGTGAAAGCCGACGTCCATGCCTGGGTTGCGCGGCTGTGGACCGAGCGCCAGACCCGCTACACCCGCGCCACCCTGGAAACGCTGGCACTGATCGCCTATCGCCAGCCGATCACCCGCGGCGAGATCGAACAGGTCCGCGGCGTGGCCACCAGCAGCAACATGATCAAGGCGCTCGAAGAACGCGAATGGATCCGCGTGGTCGGCCACCGCGACATCCCCGGCCGGCCCGAACTGCTCGGCACCACCCGGGCGTTTCTCGACTACTTCGGCCTGAAGCGACTGGACGACCTGCCGCCGCTGTCGGAGCTCAAGGATTTCGGCGAGCTCGAACCGCAGCTCGACCTCGGCGATCGCACCCCGTCGCCTGACGGCGCGATGCCGCTCGGCGACACTCCGCTCGAGGCCGAAGCAGTGGACGCCGACGGCGGCGACACCGGTGCCGATCGCCGCGACGACACCCCCACCACGGCGCCGGACGCGGATACGCGGCCCGACGACGACCCCGACGCGGCATCCACGATGCCCGGCGTCACTTCCGATTCCCTGGACGGGAGCGCCGATACCGGCGCGTCCGACCCGGAACCCACCGAAACGAATACCGCCCTCGCCGAAGACGGCGACAGCACCCGGAGTCAATAGATGAACGACAACACCCCCGCCCAGGACAAGGGCACCCGCAAGCTTTCCCTCAAGCGCGACGCCGACACCACGCCCGCGCCGCGGCTGGAGGAGCGCCTGCACAAGGTGCTCGCGCAGGCGGGCCTCGGCTCACGCCGCGCGCTCGAGCAGCGCATCGCCGAAGGCATGGTCAAGGTCAACGGCGAGCCGGCGCAGACCGGCATGAGCGTGGGCAGCGGCGACCGCATCGAGATCGATGGCCGCAGCTTCGTCGCCAGCGCGCTGACGGAACCGGCCCGCGTGCTGATCTACAACAAGCCCGAGGGCGAGGTCACCACCCGCGAGGACCCCGAAGGCCGTCCGACCATCTTCGACGCGCTGCCGGTGCTCAAGGGCGCGCGCTGGATCGCCATCGGCCGCCTCGACATCAACACCACCGGCCTGCTGCTGCTCACCACCGACGGCGAGCTGGCCAACGCGATGATGCACCCGTCCTACGAGGTCGAGCGCGAGTACGTCTGCCGCGTGCGCGCCCCCGAGGGCGAGGACGTGGTGTCGGACAAGATCGTCGACCGCCTCAAGCGCGGCGTGGCACTGGACGACGGCCCGGCGAAGTTCGACGAGATCGAGCGCATCGGTGGCACCGATTCGCACGACTGGTTCCGCGTGGTGGTCAAGGAAGGCCGCAACCGCGAGGTGCGCCGCCTGTGGGAATCGCAGGGCTGCCAGGTCAGCCGCCTCAAGCGCACCCGCTACGGGCGCATCGCCCTGCCGCAGCCGTTGCTGCGCGGACAGTCGCAGGAGCTTGCCGCCACCCAGGTGGAGGAGCTGCGTCGCGAGCTGAAGCTCGAGGAAGGCCCGCCGCCGGCGCTGACGCTGCAGCAGGTGATCGGCCAGCGCCGTGCCAGCAAGGCGACCGTGCACATTCCGCGCGAGGCGCGCGGCACCGGCAATGCCTACGTCAACGGCCACACCACCGCCGACGAAGGGCGCGAGCTGCGCCGCTTCGACCACGTGCGCGAGGACCGCGGCCGCGGCGGCAACCGCAGGCCGCACGGCGGGCTGACGGTGAGTGGCGAAGCCGCCGCCAAGCAGTCGCAGAAGCCGTTCAAGCAGCGCGCCGACAAGCACAACCGCGCGCTGCCGGAAGGCAACCCCGCCGCATTCCGCAGCTGGTATGTGCCCGATGGCGTGGACACCGGCCCGGCCGGTCACCGCAATGCCGACGGCCGCGGGCCGAAGAAGCCCTATGGCAACAAGAAGCGTCCGGGCGGTGGCGGTGCTGGCGGTGGTGGCGGCTATGGCGCCGCGCCGGGCGCCGGGCAGAAGCGCGCGCCGCGTGCCTCGCGTCCCTACGGCCACCCGGACAGTGCGCCGGTGTTCCCGTCCGACCATGGAAACCCCGGCGGCCATGCGGGTGACCGCGGCCGCAACCCGTATCCGCGCGCCGGCTCAGGCCCCGCCCGCGGACCGGCGGGTGGCAATCGTGGCCCCGGCGGCGGCAAGGGCCCGGGCGGCAATCGCGGGCCCGGTGCCGGGCGTGGGCCGGGCGGCGGTCCGGCGGCGGCCCGTGGGCCAGGCGGTGGCAACCGCGGACCATCGGGCGGCAACCGTGGCCCCGGCGGTGGTGGCCGTGGCCCAGGTGGCGGCGCCGGTCGCCCGGCTCCGCGGGGTCCGCGTGGCGGCAACCGCTGATTGCTGAAGACCCGGGAGGTCGCGCCGGGTCGGCGGGATGACACGCCGTACGGCGTGTCGTGAGCCCCGTCGCCGCGACTGACGGCGAGAGTGCACGTCCAGGCGGCGGTGTGCGTTTTGCGCGCGCCCGCACCGTGATGACCTGCGCAGCTCAGCGACGGACGGCGTCAGTCCTCGCGGCGCAGGATGGTGTGCTGGTCGGGTTCCAGCCGGCGCACCCGCCGGATGCTGGCCAGCGGGATGAAATGCGGCTTCTCGGGCTCGAGGGCATCGTCGAGGCGCAGCACGCCGTTCGTGCCCTCGTTGCCCTGTGGGTCATGGAACATCTGCAGCGTGGGCTTGATCGCGACCGCGCCGGTCAGCACGCGCCCGTCATCGAGCTCCACTTCCACCCGCGCCTCCTCGTCGAGCACGAGGATCATCGCCTTGATCCGTTCGATCTCCGCCTGATCGGTCACCACACGCTCGGCGAACTGGGCCATGACGGTCTCCTGCTGGGAAAGACCGTCACTACACCCCGCCGGCCGTCAATGCCGCGGCAACGCCCTACTCCGCCCGCGCAGGCAGGCCGTCCATCTCGAAGCGATCGGCATCCAGCATCGCCGGGAAGTGTTCGCGGTAGGCGCGCAACGTCGCCGCCTGCAGGGTGGTGGTGCTGACCACCTCGAAATCGGTGGCCTCGGCAAGCGGGGTGCCGGCGAAATCCAGCACCACGCTGTCGCCGTCGTAGGCAAGCCCGTTGCCGTCCTCGCCGACGCGGTTCACGCCCACCACGAAGCACAGGTTCTCGATCGCGCGCGCGCGCAACAGCGTGCGCCACGCGTACGCGCGTGCGGCTGGCCAGTTGGCCACGAAGATCTGCACGTCGAAATCCAGTTGCCCCGGGCGCTCGACGTCGTAGCGGTTGCGGCAGAACACCGGGAAGCGCAGGTCGTAGCAGACCTGCGGGTTGATCCGCCAGCCGCGCCAGTCCACGGTGAGCCGTTCGCGACCGGCGGCGTAACGCCTGTGTTCCCCGGCGTAACGGAACAGGTGGCGCTTGTCGTAGTGCGCGAGCCCGCCATCGGGGGTTGCCCACAGCATGCGGTTGAACACGCCATCGCCAGTGCGCAGCTGCACGCTGCCGGTCACCGCCGCATCCAGCAGCTGCGCCTGTTCGCGCACCCAGGCGACCGTCGGGCCGTCCATGTCCTCGGCGCGGTCCATCGCGTCGTTGCTGAAACCGCTGGTGAAGGTTTCCGGCAGCACCACCACGTCGGTGATGCCACGCAGCGAGCGCATGAAGTCGCCGTAGTACTCGCGGTTCGCTTCCGGGTCGTGCCAGCGTGTCTCGCCCTGGACGATGGACACGCGCAGATCGTTGCTGGGTTTCACGTGGTGGTCCTGCCTGTATCAGTCTGCCGTTACAGCGCGCGCAGGCGCTCGATGGCGGCATCGAGCGTCGCTTCGTTCTTGGCGAAGCACAGCCTCGCCAGGCGCTGGCCTGGCGGCGGCTGCGCATAGAACGGCGACAGCGGGATGGCGGCCACGCCGTGCTCGATGGTCAGCCAACGGCAGAACGCGGCATCGTCGAGATCGCTCACCGCGGCATAGTCCACCAGCTGGAAATAACCGCCCGCCACCGGCAACGGCTGCAGCCGTGTCGACGAGAGCTGCTCGCGGAAACGATCGCGCTTGCCCTGGTAGAAGGCGCCCAGCTGCTCGTAGTGTCCGGGCTCGGCGTCCAGCATCGCCGCGAAGGCATACTGGGCGGGTGCGAATGTGCAGAACACGTTGTACTGGTGGACCTTGCGGAACTCCGCCGACAGCGCCGGCGGGGCGATGCAGTAGCCGAGCTTCCAGCCGGTGCAGTGGTAGGTCTTGCCGAAGCTCGACACCACGAAGGCGCGCTCGCGCAGGCGCGGATGGCGCAGTGCCGACTCGTGGCGTGCGCCGTCGAACACGATGTGTTCGTAGACCTCGTCGGACAGCAACCACATCCGGGGGTGTTCGTCGAGCAGCGCCTGCAGCGCCTCGATGTCGCCGGCCGAGAACATCGCCCCGGACGGGTTGTGCGGGGTGTTGACGATCAGCATGCGCGTGCGCGGAGTGACCGCAGCGCGTACCGCGGCCCAGTCCACCGCGAAGCTGCGCGGGTCGAGCGCCACGTGCACCGCCTGCGCACCGGCCAGCTCGATCGCCGGCTCGTAGCTGTCGTAGGCCGGGTCGAGCACGATCACCTCGTCGCCGGCGCGCACCACCGCGTGGATGGCGTTGAACAGCGCCTCGGTCGCCCCGCTGGTAACGGTCACCCCGGCGTCGGCATCCGGCCGGTAGCCGTACACGCGCTCCGTCTTGCCGGCGATTGCCGCGCGCAGTGCCGGGATCCCGGTCATCGGCGCGTACTGGTTGTGCCCTGCGCGCATGGCGCGCTCGAGTTCATCGACCAGCCGTGCCGGCACCTCGAAATCCGGGAAGCCCTGGCCGAGGTTGACCGCGCCGTGCTCGGCCGCGAGCTGCGACATCGTGCTGAAGATGGTGGTGCCGACCTTCGGCAGCTTGCTGTCGGTTGCGATCGCCACGGTGCGCCTGTCCAACAACGGGGGCAACGCAGTGTACCTGCCGCTGCAAGGGATGTCCGTGCCGCGCGGAGCGCCTAGAATGGGCGGTCACTTCCGACCGTTGCCTGCGCGGCGCCGATGCCCGACTCCGCTCCATCCATGCCGCTCCTGAGCGCGCAGGGCCTCACTTTCAGCCGCAACGATCGTCCCGTGTTCGGTCCGCTCGACTTCGCCGTGGATGCCGGCGAGGCATTGCTGGTGCGCGGCGGCAATGGCGCCGGCAAGACCACCCTGCTGCGGGTGCTGGCCGGCCTGCTGCGTGCCGATGCCGGCCTGGTCGAGATCGACGGGCGTGCCGCGAAGACAGCCTTGCGCGCACAGGCGATGGCCTATCTGGGGCACCTGCCCGGGCTCAAGGCGGACCTCAGCGCGCTGGAAAACCTGCGCTTCCTGGTCGGCCTGCACGGGCTGCGCCGCGGGCAGCTGGTGGAACAGGCGCTGGGCATCGTCGGCCTGGCCGGCTACGAGGACACCGCCCTGCGCGAGCTCTCGGCCGGGCAGAAGAAGCGGCTGTCGCTGGCGCGCCTGTGGCTGTCGCCGGCGCCGCTGTGGCTGCTCGACGAGCCCTACGCCAACCTCGACCTCGATGGCATCGAACTGGTGAACCGCATGGTGCAGGCGCAGTTGCGTTCCGGCGGCGCCGCGCTGGTGACCACCCACGGCGCCTACGCCGCGCCGCCGGTGCGTACGCGTGAACTGGTGCTCGGTGGCAGCACCGGGGACGACGCCGTGGTGGAGGTGCTGGCGTGAGGCGCCCGACCCTGCGCACCGCTGCCGCGGCCCTCGTCGCCCGCGACCTGCGTCTGCTGTGGCGCCGCCGCGGCGACGCCCTGCAGCCGGCCCTGTTCGCACTGATGGTGGTGGTGCTGTTCGGCCTCGCCCTGGGCGGTGACGCCGCGACATTGGCCGGCGTGGCACCCGGCGTGCTGTGGGTGGCGGTGCTGCTGGCCGGCCTGCTGGCGCTGGACACCCTGTTCCGCGGCGATGCCGAGGACGGCTCGCTGGAACAGTGGATGCTGTCCCCGCTGCCGCTGGCCTGGCTGGTGCTCGTGCGCACCGCGCTGCACTGGGCGACCACCGCACTGCCACTGCTGGTCGCCGCGCCGGTGCTGGCGGAACTGATGCAGCTGCCGCGCGCCCAGCTGGCCGTGCTGATGGCCGCACTCGCGCTGGGCACTCCGCTGCTGAGCCTGATCGGTGCGGTGGTGGCGGCATTAACCGTCGGCATGCGCCGCTCGGGTATCCTCCTGTCCCTGCTGGCACTGCCCCTGTACGTGCCCGTGCTGGTGTTCGGGGTCGGCTGCGTCACCCAGGCCGGTCAGGGCCAGGACCCCACCGGAGGCCTGCTGCTGCTGGCGGCGGGCCTGGTGCTGGCACTGGTGCTGGCACCGGTGGCCGCTGCCGCCGCCATCCGCATCGCCCTCACTTGACCACCGCCCACGCGGTGGCCGCTGGAAACGCATGAACCCCGTCGTCCGCTGGTTCCATCAACTCGGTTCACCCCCCACCTTCGACCGCTTCGCCGCGCGCTGGGCGCCGTGGTGCTACGGGCTGGGGGTGCTGCTGATGGGCTGGGGCCTGTACGGCGCGCTGTTCCAGGTGCCGGCCGACTACCAGCAGGGCGACAGCTTCCGGATCCTCTACATCCATGTACCGAGTGCCTGGATGAGCCTTGCGGTCTACGGCCTGATGGCGGTGTACGCCGCGATCGCGCTGATCTGGCGGATCAAGCTGTGCGAGATCCTGGCGATGGCCTGCGCGCCGATCGGCGCCGCCTTCACCGTGATCACGCTGGCCACCGGCAGCATCTGGGGCCGTCCGATGTGGGGCACCTGGTGGGACTGGGACCCGCGCCTGACCAGCGAGCTGATCCTGCTGTTCATGTACCTCGGCGTGATCGGCCTCTACCACGCCATCGACGACCGCCGCGCCGCCGCGCGCGCGGCCTCCCTGCTGGCGATCGTCGGCGTGGCGTTGCTGCCGGTGATCCGCTATTCGGTGGTGTGGTGGAACTCGCTGCACCAGGGGCAGACGATCCGCGTGTTCGGCGAATCCTCGATGGACCCGAGCATGCTGCCGCCACTGATCTGGCTGGTGGTGGGTACCAAGTTCTGGTTCGCCGGCTCGCTGCTGGCACGTGCCCGCGCCGACAACCTCTATCGCGAGGGCGGCAAGGACTGGGTGCGCAGGCTGGCCGAGCGGATGCCGACCAGGTCCGGGCCCGCATGATCAGGATCAAGACCATCCGCGGCGCCTGCTGCGACACTGGGGCATGGCTGCAATGACCTACGCCGGTTACGTACTCGCCGCCTATCTGGTGTTCGTCGCGGTGCTGCTGTGGGACTTCGTGGTGCCGCATATCCGCATCCGCCGGCTGCTGCGCGGCGTCCGGCTGCTGGCCGCGCGCCGCGCCGCCAACCTGAAACGGGGAGACCTCGACCGATGAACCCGACCCGACGCCGCCGCCTGTGGTTCGTGCTGGCGCTGGTGCTGGCCGCCGGCGTGTCCACCACGCTGGTCGCGATGGCCCTGCAGCGCAACATCGCCTACCTCTACACGCCCGCGGAAATCCTCGATGGCCGCGCCGGTGCGCCGGTGGCATCGGGCGAGGCCCGCTTCCGCCTGGGCGGCATGGTGGCCGAGGGCTCGTTCGAGCGGCCTTCGGGTTCGCTGGAGTCGCGCTTCCTGGTGTCGGATGGCGATGCCGTACTGCCGGTGCTCTATACCGGCCTGTTGCCCGATCTGTTCCGCGAGAACCAGGCGGTGGTCGCCACCGGGCGTATGCGCGATGGGGTGTTCATGGCCGAGGAAGTGCTGGCGAAGCACGACGAGACCTACATGCCCAAGGAACTCGCCGACAAGATGGGCGTGGCCCACCAGAAGCACGGCATCGATGACGCGGCCGATGGCGCCCGTCAGGACATGCCGCGCTGATGCCCGTGTCCTGGGTCTTCCTTCCGACCGCAAGCGGATCGCGCGATGCTGCCTGAACTCGGCCAGATCGCGCTGCTGCTGGCGCTGATCGCATCGCTGATGCAGGCCACGCTGCCGCTGTTCGGTGCGCAGCGTGGCATTCCCGCGTGGATGCGCACCGCACGCCCGGCCGCACACGTGCAGCTGGCGCTGGTGTTCATTGCCTATCTGGTGCTGACCTGGGCCTTCGTGGCGCAGGACTTCTCGGTGCGCTACGTCGCCGAGAATTCGAACACCCTGCTGCCGTTGGTCTACCGGATCACCGCGGTGTGGGGCAACCACGAAGGCTCGCTGCTGTTCTGGGTGCTGATCATCGCGCTGTGGAATGGCGCGGTCGCGCTGTGGTCGCGCAACCTGCCGCCGGTGGTGATCGCACGCGTACTGGCGGTGATGGGCGCGGTGTCGTTCGGCTTCCTCGCCTTCCTGGTGTTCACCAGCAATCCGTTCGAGCGCCTGTTGCCGGCGGCGATGGAAGGCCGCGACCTCAACCCGCTGCTGCAGGACCCGGGGATGATCGTGCATCCGCCGCTGCTGTACGTGGGCTATGCCGGCTTCGTGGTGCCGTTCGCGTTCGCGATTGCCGCACTGCTGGATGGACGCGTGGATGCCCGCTGGCTGCGCTGGACGCGGCCCTGGACCAACATCGCGTGGGCGTTCCTCACCGTCGGCATCGCGCTCGGCAGCTGGTGGGCGTACTACGAGCTCGGCTGGGGTGGCTGGTGGTTCTGGGATCCGGTCGAGAACGCCAGCTTCATGCCGTGGCTGGCCGGCGCCGCGCTGATCCATTCGCAGGCGGTCACCGAAAAGCGCGGCAGCTTCCGCGGCTGGACGCTGCTGCTGGCCATCGCCACCTTCTCGCTGTCGCTGCTGGGCGCGTTCCTGGTGCGCTCGGGCGTGCTGACCAGCGTGCACAGCTTCGCCGCCGATCCGGCGCGCGGGCTGTTCATCCTGGTGTTCCTCGGCATCGTCGTGGGTGGCTCGCTGCTGCTGTACGCGCTGCGCGCACCCGACGTGGAGGACGGCAAGCCCTTCGCCGGCACCTCGCGCGAAACGCTGCTGCTACTCAACAACCTGCTGCTGGTGGCGGCCTGCGCGATGGTGCTGCTGGGCACGCTGTATCCGCTGCTGGCCGACGCGCTCGACCTCGGCAAGATTTCCGTCGGCCCGCCCTACTTCGGGCTGCTGTTCCTGTTGCTGATGGCGCCGCTGGTACTGCTGCTGCCGTTCGGGCCTCTGACGCGCTGGCAGCGCGACGACACGCCGCGGCTGCTGAAGATCGCGCGGCCGTGGCTGGTGCTGGCGCTGGTGGCGGGTGCATTCGGTTATTTCATGGCGCCGCAGGGGCCGTGGAAGGTCGCCATTGGCGTGGCGGGCGCGCTGTGGGTTGGCGCCGGCACGGCGTACTTCGCGTGGACGCGGATCCGCGGCAACGGCCGCTTCACCCCGGAACTGGTCGGCATGCTGCTCGGCCATGCCGGCGTCGCGGTGTTCCTGGTCGGCGCGCTGCTGGTGGAGGCGATGAACCTGCAGCGCGAGGTGGCGCTGCGCCCGGGCCAGACGCTGGAGATGGGCCGCGACAGCTTCCGCTTCGAAGGCGTGGAGCGGGTGCGCGGGCCCAACTACATGGCCGACCGCGGCCGCGTGGTGATGCTGCGCAACGACCGCGCAACGGTGATGCATCCCGAGAAGCGCCATTACGCCAGCGGCGGCCAGGTGATGACGGAAGCCGCGATCCGGCCCGGCGTGCTCGGTGACGTCTACGTGGCACTGGGCGAACCGCTGGGCGACGACGCCTGGGCGGTGCGGGTACACGTCAAACCCTTCGTGCGCTGGATCTGGACAGGCGCCGCGCTGATGGCGCTGGGCGGGCTGGTGACGGCTTTCGACCGCCGCTTCCGCGTCGCGCCGCGTCGTCCTGCCACCGGCGCCACGCCAAAGGTCGGCGCACCATGAAGCTGCAGCGCTGGCTACCGCTCGCGGTATTCGGCCTGATCGCGGCGCTGCTGGCGGCCGGCGTGTGGCTGAGCCGCGACCCCGACCGCGACGCCCTGCCCTCGCCGCTGATCGGCAAGCAGGCGCCGGCATTCCGCCTGCCGGCACTGCACGAGGCCGGGCGGCTGGTGACCGATGCGGAGCTGCGCGGCGCGCCCTACCTGCTCAATGTCTGGGGCAGCTGGTGCCCCGGCTGTCGCGAGGAGCACGGCGTGCTGACCCGCTTCGCCGAGACCCGTCGCGTGCGCGTGGTCGGCTACAACTGGAAGGACGAGCGCGCCGATGCGCTGCGCTGGCTGGAACAGTTCGGCAATCCCTACTGGGTGGTGCTGGTGGATTACGAGGGTCACAACGCGATCGAATGGGGCATCTACGGCGCACCCGAGACCTTCCTGGTGGATGCGGAAGGGATCGTGCGCTGGAAGCATGTCGGCCCGATGACCGACGACACCGTGCGCGAGCGCCTGCTGCCGGCGCTGGAGGCGATCGGCGGATGAGGACCGTGCTGCTTGCATTGCTGGGCATCCTGCTGGCGGCCCTGCCGCTCTCGGCCGTGCAGGCACAGGCGGCGCAGGATCCGGCACCGCTGGAGTTCGCCGACGCGGTGGAGGAGAAGCGCTTCCGCAGCCTGATCGCCGAACTGCGCTGCGTGATGTGCCAGAACCAGTCGCTGGCCGATTCCAACGCGCAGATCGCGCACGACCTGCGTCGCGAGGTACTGACGTTGATGCGGCGCGGCATGGGTGATGCCGAGATCCGCCAGTACCTGGTCGACCGCTATGGCGAGTTCGTGCTGTACCGGCCGCGCGTGGGTGCCGCCACCTACGTGCTGTGGTTCGGCCCGGCCCTGTTGTTGCTGGGTGGCGGCGTGCTGGTCTGGCGCATCGTGCGCCGCCGCAGCCGCGATGGCGCGGTTCCGCACGACGACACGCAGGAGTGGTGATGGCCCCGTATTTCGTGCTCGCGACGTTGCTGGCGCTGGTTGCCGCCGTGGTGCTGGCATGGCCGCTGCGCGGCTCGCGCCCGCTGTTCGCGGGCCTCGTGATCGCGATACCGATGATGGCCTTGAGCCTCTACCAACTGGTCGGCACGCCCGCCGGCCTGGACCCTGCGCAGCGCCGCGCGCCCGAAACCCTCGAGCAGGCCATCACCCAGTTGCAGGCGGACCTCGAGCGCGATCCGCGCCAGGTCGAAGGCTGGCGGCTGCTTGGTCGCGCGTTGCAGCAGCAGGAGCGCTACGCAGAGGCGCGCGATGCGTTTGCACGCGCTGCGCGCCTGGATCCGGAGGACCTTGGCCTGCAGACCGAATACGCCGAGTCGCGCTCCCGCGCCGATGCGCAGCGCCGCTTCGACGACGAGGCGATCGGCATCCTCGAACGCGTGCTGCAACTCGACACCGCCCAGCATCGTGCGCGGCTGTTCCTCGGCATCGGCTATCGCCAGCACGGCCGCAGCGCCGAAGCGGCCGCCACCTGGGAGCCACTGCTGCCGACCCTGGGCGGCGAGGCGGCGGCAGGCCTGCGCCTGCAGATCAACGAGGCACGCGTGCATGCCGGCCTTGATCCGCTGCCCGAGCCCGACCCCGTGGACACCGCTGCCGGCGAAGGCCTGCGCGTGCGCGTCGTGCTGGATCCGGACTTCGCCGCCCGCGTGCGGCTCGACCCGGCCGCGGTGGTGTTCGTGATCGCACGTGCACCGGACGGCCCGCCGATGCCGGTCGCGGCGCAACGCCATACGGTCGCCGACCTCCCACTGGACATCGTGCTTGGCGATGCCGACAGCCCGATGCCCACCCAGCCGCTGTCGGCGCTGCAGGAGGTCGAGGTGCTTGCACGGATTTCGTCGAGCGGCTCGGCCACCCCGCAGGATGGCGACCTGTCGAGTGCTCCGGTGCGCGTGCGGCTACCGGCGGCCGACACCGTCGAGCTGGTGGTCGGCGGCGAGACTCCCGACCCCCTTTAGCGCCGAAGGCGATCACCTCGCAGGCGACGGACTAACCCGCCCAGGGCCGCACGACGAGCACCGCCCCCACCGCGACCAGCGCTGCGCCCACGACCCGCGTGGCGTCGATAGGCCGCACGTCCGCCAGCACGCCGTAGTGATCGAGCAGCAGCGAACCAACCAGCTGGCCGAGCACGATCAGGCAGATCAGTGAAGCCGCGCCGATCCGTGGCACCAGCACCGTCGCGCTCAGCACATAGACCGCCCCGATCACACCGCCGAGCCAGATCCAGCCCGGCTGCACGACGACGGTCGCGATCGACGGCCAGCGCGCGCGGGTAGCGATCAATGCCCCTGCCAGCACCAGCGTGCCGACCAGGAAGGACACGAACGAGGCGAACAGCGCCCCGCCGGTCACCTGGCCGAGCCGCGCATTGACCAGCGCCTGCAGCGGCAGCACCGCGCCGATCACGATCGCAACCGCGCCGCCGGCGAGCAGCCAGGGATTCACACAGGACCCCGCCGCATGCGTGCCGGCTCGTGCGCACGCAGACGCCATGACCGGTCACCCGGGCGCCTTGACTGGCTCATGTCCATGCTGCCGCGTGCTCACGGTCGGGCGCGACGGTGAAATCGATCTCCGGCCCCGCTGGCACCACGCCGGTGGGATTGATGTGTCGATGACTGCAGTAGTAGTGGCGCTTGATATGGTCCAAATCGACCGTCGGCGCCACTGCCGGATGCGCGTACAGCTCGCGCGTGTACGACCACAGCGCCGGATAGTCCACCAGTCGGCGGACATTGCACTTGAAGTGCCCGTGGTACACGGAATCGAAACGCAGCAGCGTGGTGAACAGCCGCCAGTCCGCCTCGGTCAGCCGGTCGCCGCACAGGAACATCTGTCGCGACAGCAGGTGCTCGAGCCAGTCGAGCGTTTCGAATACCTCGGCAACCGCAACGTCGTACGCCTCCTGGCTACGGGCGAACCCGGCGCGGTAGACACCGTTGTTGAGACCGGCGTAGATCCGTTCGTTGAGGCCGTCGATCTCCGCGACCAGTGCGGTGGGTGCGTAGTCTCCATCCAACGCGCCCACGGCATCGAATGCACTGTTGAACATGCGGATGATGTCGGCGGACTCGTTGCTGACGATCCGCGACGTCTGCCTGTCCCAGAGCACCGGTACGGTGACACGACCGCTATAAGCGGATTCGGAGCGCGCATAGAGCTGCCACAGGGCTTCGGCACCGTGGAGCGGATCCTGGATGACGCCCGGCGCCGGATCGAAGGTCCAGCCGTCGTCGCCCATCAACCAGTGGGTGACCGACAGGCCGATCTGCTCCTGCAGCCCCTTCAGTTCACGGAACAGGGTCGCACGATGCGCCCACGGGCAGGCCCACGCGACGTACAGGTGATAGCGCCCGGATTCGGCCTTGAAGCCACCCTCGCCAGTCGGCCCCGGAGCGCCATCGACGGTCACCCAGTTGCGAAACACCGACGAAGGGCGTTGCAACGCGCCCGACGCATCGACCAGCCTGTCGACATCGGACCGCCACTTGCCTTCCACCATCATGCCCATCGCGCTACACCATGTTGCCCGCCCGACCGCATCATCGGCCGACCGGCGTCAACGCGGTGTACGTCGGATGGAGATGCGCCCACGAGGGGAGCCGCAAGGAGGTAGTGTTTCGCCTCCGGCAGACCCTCCCCACGCTCAGCCGTCGCACCTCACGATACCCCTGCAGGAACCGGACGCGGGCCAAACGCCGACATGCTCTCCGTTCCGCAATCGCCGCAGGAGCGCGAACTCCCGCGGCGCAGCAGCGCAACGTCAGGGCTGGTAGCACTCGCCAGAGGGATCCACGTCGATCTGGATCAGGTCACCACCCGCGGCGCCCCTGCGACTCCACCTCGCGCACTTCCCGGTCCTGCGCCGAGGCCACGCCCGCCATCGCCAGCGCACAACCCAGGACCGCCCCCCGCATCCAAGACTTCTTTTCCATACCTTCCCCTTGTTTTCCCCACCGCCTGGATGACGGCAGTCTAATTATAGACAACAGCACGCAGCGTATCCCTCTCCCACTCCGCTATCGCGTCAGATGCGGTACGCGCGTCGAATGGCGGATCACGAAGTCGACTTTCCCCGGCGACTCCAACGCAACTCCGGAGGATTGATGCGCGCATCAATGCAATACCGATCATCAGCAGCAACCTTGTTAACGGACTCAATCTCTTCGGGCCAACGGGGCATCTTGCACGTACGCATGATCACCCAGCGGACCAGAGCCTGAAGAAAAAGAATCGGCCAAAGCAATGCCGTCGTGACCTTGGCAACCGGATTGGGGTGTCGATAATTCGACATGATCACTTCATAACCCGACCGGAAGGACTCTCGTTTTCCATCGACCGGCATCGCGGACTTCACGAAACGTGCGACTGCATCCGGCCCCTCGGCCATGTACCTGCGGAAGAACTCCCAGTGGGCGTGCAGAATAGCCAGCCCGCCTGCATCAACACCCTCGCTAGTTCCGAGAACGAACGTTTCGAGAACCGTTTCCCGATCTTCGGCGAGGACATGGGCATGAATCTCCCAAAAGCGGAAATAGCTGAAATCGTAGTCCAAGGTGAAATAAAGTTCGGCCCAGGGAACGCTCAGAACGCTGCCGTCTTTTCGAAAAACATGCACCATCTGGGTCTCACGATTAAGCCGGATAGGATAGTGACTGTATCCGATCCACTCATGCCGCGAAAAATATAGGAACCCTGCTGCTGCTGTTAGCAGCATGACGATTGCTCCAACCCCGACGGCAACACCCTCTGCAGGATAAGATTCGCCGGACATTTGACTGGCAAGAACAGTCCACGTCAAGACCGAAAACCAAATAAATACGACTACAGACGTAGCGACAAATAATGAAAGAAACCCCTTGCCTTGGAAAAACTTGTCGACCACTTCCAGGAAAGTGGAGTTCATTCGAATTACCGTCAAGTCGGGATACGGCTCGATATCCAGGCTCTTATTCTGATCCAGATGGTACTTTTTGTCCTGCGCTGTTAGTGGCCGGTTTATGGGGAAACTTTTCAACAGCCCTTTGTAGCCCGACATTACATCGCCCTCATGGCGGCCTGATATTCCTCTATTTCGACTGGATTGTTTGGATACTTCTGATCTTGCAGCCTGCCCCACAAACAGCGCTCAAGCCAATCATGCCCCGCAGTATCCGACCGCCACAAGATAAAAACCGAGGCGAGCATCAATACAATAAACGCAATCACCGCGACGAGAACCGCGCTAGCAAGAAGCGCAAATGCCAAAACAGTGCCTGCCACTCCTGATATAAGGTATGCACCAGCTACCGCGAAATTCTTTTCTCGATACTCAGACACAAACCTCAGGAAATCAAAGATCGCCGTAAAGACACTCGCCAATACACCGGCAACCTTACCGCCTATTCGCATATAGCGCCATAGCCGGACATGCTTCGCATACCGGGAGCTGATCTCCGCAAAACTTTCCAAAGCTATTCCGGATGCCTCGACCGCTGCTGCAACAGTACCGGTAGCAGCCACACCAAACCGGGTCCACGACTCCATCCGCTGATGGCGCATCCCGGTCGTGGCGTCTTTGTAGAGCTGGAAAAGCGCCAGAGACGTCAACAGGCTTGCACCAACGCCTGTACGTACGCTGGTATCCATCGCGGACCGCCAGTTGACCAGCTTTCCGTTCAGGAAGTCGCTGCGCCGCGCGTTCAACGTCTCGCGGGTGGTCAGCGTGCCATCCCGTCTCAGACCGACGAACCCCGTGTTGATCCGCTGGAAGCGGTTGACCCCGTAGATCTGCAGGCGGCGGAGCTCCGAGCGAACCGTACTGCTTCCCTGCCGGAAACCAAGTTCCCGCTGAAACGCCACCATTACGCCCCGTACGATTTCGTCGCTGGTGCCACTCACGGGAACCCAGTGCAATGGCTGGTTTGAGGCCATTCCCCAGGCGGCCAATCCATACAGCTTGGGCGCACTGTCAACCACCTTTGAAATGACCTTACCTGCCGGACCCAGGGTCTGCTTGACCAGAACGGCCATGAATGCGTTCAAGCTATCCGATCCGACGTGTTTCCCGGCCTCGTTATACAAGGCGAACAGCTTGTCCCACGGAAGGGTCGCCAGTTTCAGGTCGGTGGTCGACTCTGCTGCCTGCGCCAGTTGTTCGGCAATTCTCTCCTGGTTGAGCGCGAATGCCCGGAGCAGGAGGTTGTCCCGCTGGCAGGGGCTGCTTTCGAACCATTCCTGATACAGCGCTGCCTGCGGTTGCTTGTCGGCCGTGCCGGCGATGCATGAAAGCACAGCGCCCAGGTAACCGGCGCCACTTTGCATGTCCTCAGGATCGTAGTTGCACTGCAGATGTACCTGTAACGTGCTGCCCTTCAGCAAAGCGACGTGGGCATCCGCCAATGGCTTGATGACGTGTCGGTCCAAGGCCTGCAACTCGGCTTCATGCTGACGCTGCCAATTGCTCCGGCCGGATTCGTCGTACTTCTCCAGATAGCGGCCGGTTTCCCATGCGTTGGCTCGCACGCCGATCAGATCTTCTGGGGTCAGCTCCAGTTGTTGACCCGCCACCGTGCCTGTCCGCTGGGCGACATACGGATCGGTATGCGTCACGTTGTAGAACTCGACATCTTCGATTGCCTGCAACTGCGCCTGATGCTCCACATCTCCCCGCAGCTTCTGGATTGCAGCACTCGCTGCCAGTGGCCGGATGCGATCAGATTCATGCATGAACTCTTCCAGCCGCCAATCCATCAGTGCGGCCAACTCCGAGGTCACCCCTACCGGATCGTCCAGGGCCACCATCATTGGGGGTGGGTCCACCGGCGCCGGGTCGTCCGGATGGTTGCCCCAGAGAACCCCGGTAAATTCCCTGCGCGATCCTTTGCCAACGGAGTACGGCGAAAACTGGAACGCGGGGTGGACGACAACGCGAATCGACGCCAGCGTAGGGGTACCTGCCGTCACCAAGTTGCCCGCCCTTTGCGTGCTGTCCTGGAACACGGGGACGTCCTGGCAGACGACATACTCCGACACGCGCTCGATAGCGTCGACCAACTTACTGGTGTGGCTCTGTGAAGATTCGCCTTTGCTTTTAACCCAAGCAGATACATCGACGCACCGCATGTGTCTAGCGCGATAGTCGCTTGCCTCATGCTCCTTCTTGACCGCGGCCGTCCAGCGGGTATCGCTGAATGCCATCCAGACCCGGGTGGCGCGGTCCGCGTTGCGGATCTGGATGCACCTCGCCAACGACAATGGCGCAGTCCGGCTGCACATTGCCGGCATCGCCGGGCTCTCGCCAGCCAGAGGCCCGTCATCAATATCGAACCGGTGCAGCTGGGCCGCTTCGTCAACCTCGTACGCCGACCACTCGTTGTGGGCCTCGTCGTACACGTACAGATATCCGCCGCGTAGTCGGCGAAGGGTGTACGACGCCTTATTGGTTCCAAGCACCGGATACGCCGTCGCGCTGAACGTCTCTACGAGATCCGGCGCCCGCTCGGTGTCGGGCACGTCATCGCCAGACCACGCGACGGCGTAACGCACCGGCATGACTGGCAATCCGACCACAGTACAGACCGGGCAGCGGTGCGATGCACTGGCCCCTGATTGGGTTGATGATGTTGTCATGCGTGCTCCTCCATGTGCCCAGCGGCCGCGCTAATCCACCGCTCGATTCCGGAATCACCAAGATCTTTTAATCCCTCTGCCAACGTTCGACTTCGTTCAATGGCTGTCCGCAGCGCATCTGCGGCCACCGGATGTCTGATCCAGGCTTCGCCATGTCGCTCTGTCCTGGCGGCAAACAATGACAGGTCGGCATCCTCAGTCAGGCCACTGGATATCGCGCGGCAGAGGTGTTCATCGATCCGCTCTACAAGGCTCCGCAGCGGCTCCTCGAATGGTGGACGAATATCCAACGCCTTCAAGCTGCGATTGACCAGCGGCTGGCGGTCGAGTCGGGCCCATTGCTCTGCCGACAGCTTCAAGCGCTGCTCTCTAGGTTCAGATCGTCGGTCCAGCTGGTGCCACCGGGCGTCCCGGGGTTCATACCAGGCCCATACCCGGATGTGCCCCAAAAGACAAGCGACCTGTTCTGCATCCAACCACCAGGACAGGGCACTGAATATCCTCGGATCGTGGAAGCGCAGCCACACGTTCCGCCCATCAGGGATGGCAAGCACCATCCGGGATCCCAGTCTGGCAGCCAGTGCCTCGCTTTGCTCATCGCTGGCCAACAGCGCGCAGAACAAGGGTTGGCCGGTCTCCTTGATTTGCTCGTCGTTGCGTTCCAGCAACCGCACGATCCCATCATCGTCCGTCCGTGCAAGCGGGAGCAGTAGGGGACACAGATGGAGTTGTGCTTTGAACGCGGAATTCGACAGCGGCACGGTCCGCAAACCGGATGCACGGGCATCGGGTACCCGCAGCGGGTTGATCAATGCGAAGTCGAAGCCCCGGAGTTCGCGGTGCCCCAGATCATCGAGTCGTTCCAGCGTCATGAGCGACCCATGGGAACCGTCGCCGCACCTTCCATCTCGGCCTGCCTGGCGGTGTAGTCGCAGAACCTCGGCTCAGCCTCCCCGAACTGCGGCCCCTGCCCACTCACCCCCTGCGGACCCGTCAGCTCCTTTTTTGTTGCTTTGAACTCCACCACTCCGGGCGCACCCAGCTCGATGTTGCCGCCTTCGATCTTCAGGTACGCGCCCTGCGCGGTCATCAGGACGTGTTTGTTCGGTGCTGCAATCTCCACGTCGGCCTGGGTGCTCGCGATGGTGACCGTCATCTTCGCGGCCGCCTTGGCTTCGTTCTTGTGCGCACGCGCGCTGACCTTGCCCTGCGCGGCATGCAGAGTGACCCCGGTTTCCCGGTTGGGCTTGCCGGCCGGGGCGTCACTTCCCTGGGTGAATAGCGCGATGCCGCCGGCGACGGCAGTGACGTGGCTGGCCTGGCTCATCCAGCCGAGGTCGGTAGCGGCGACCATGGCGGTCTGCGTGCCTGAGACCCATGTCTGGTCGGAGGGTGTGAGGGCGGCTATGCCATCGGCACCGGCCACGAGCAGATGCGGCGCGCTCCAACCCGGTGCTTCGCCCTCGCCGCCGCCGATTGCTCCGGCTTCCCCGGTTGCAGGCGCACCGCCGTGCTGGGTGGCCGTGAGGTTGTCATGCAGGGTTTGCTGACGTTGCTGCACGGGAAGGTCTGGCGGGGCGTCAGGCAGGCCCGCCTGCTGGCCCACCGACGTCTCGACCAGCGTTGACGTGAGTTCCGCGTTGTCAGCCAGTTGCCCCAGCGCCTGTCGGGCCGTGAGCTGCTGGTGACCGGGTTCGCTGGTCAACAGCAGGCCGCTGCCGGCGCGCACCGCGCCACCGGCCTGCGTCGACAGTTCCGCGCCAAACCCGCGCTCGTGTTCGCGCACGTTGTCCTCGCCGCCCTTGAGGTGGCCAAGCGTCAACGCGGTCGCGTGCTGGGTGGTGGCGGCCTGTGTGCGTCCCTGCCCCGGTGTGTCGTCGAAACGCAGCTGCTGGTAGCCGCCGGTGCCGCCCTGACTGTCGGCCAGCGCCTGGGATTTGAACCCGGCGTAGACCGCGGCGTGCGCATTGCCCTCGAACCAGGCCGCCGCATTGGCGGTGGCGCCGCCGGCACCTGCGCCAGCCTGGTTGTGCGGTGCATCCGGCTGGCCACGGCCGTTGTACACGCTGCCTACGACTACCGGCCGATCGATGTCACCCTCGATGAACGCGACCAGCACTTCCTGGCCCTGCCGCGGCACTACCACTCCACCCCAGTTGTCGCCCGCCCAGGGCGTGGCGACGCGCACCCATGCCCATGCACCGTCGTCGCCCGGGGCGTTGTCGTCGCCGCCGGGATGGGCCAGGCGCGTGCTGGAGCTGCCACCGCGCTGCCACGGAAACTGCACCTTGATGCGGTGGTCGCGATCGGTGGTCAGCGGCGCGCCATCGCTGACGACGATGGCCACCTGCGTGCCATGGACCGTCGGCTTGGGATGCATGCGTTCGCCGCGTCCGTCAGACATGCGTGTCCGATAGGCGACGTCCGCCGGCTGCATGGAAAACGTGTTGCGATAGAAGTCGTTGGGCTCGACGGCAGTTGCACCTGCTGGCGACGCTGACCTCTCCAGGGGCGTCCCATTCGCGCTACCGCGCTGCGCCGGAACGGAGAGCAGTTCAAGCGCCACTGCATCCGCTTCACCGCCGCCCCCGAGTGGCTCGGGAAGCGGAATTCCCGGCAGCGCCACCGCACCCAGCGCCTGTTCAAGCGCATCGAATACCTCGGCGCCGAGATTGTTCCGCGCATCGTGCGTCACGCCGACACACAGATACGCTTCGTCGCCCACCTGCGGATGCTGGCTGACTGAGAAGCGACCGCCGGGTGCCATCCGGCGCCACGTCCCGGTGCCGGCACCGGCGCACGCGGCCGCGTGCATCGCCTCGAGCCGTCGGCTGGCGAGCCGCTGGCCGTGCGGGGCGTCGCACCATGCATAGGGTGCGGTGACATCCGCGTCTTCGATCACCACATCGGCATGCACCGTGTCGGCCATTGCGGACGCAGGCCGCAATCCCACGCTGCGGTAGTCCCAGCTGGCCCGCGCCAGCCGCGTCGGGTGCAGGCGTCGCGCCGGTGACCAGCGCTGCAGGCTGTCGGCCCGCTCGGTGGCATCGGCGCGGTGATAACGCACCGTGCCCAGTTCGGCGCAGGCCTCGTTGTGGTCGGCGATCACCATTACATGGCGGCCGAGGGTGTCGTCGCCCGGCGCACCTTCGTGTTCGAACCAGTAGAACAGTCCCTCGTCGGCGAGCAGCCGCTCGACGAACGCGAAGTCGCTCTCCTGGTATTGCGTCGTCAGGCTGCGCACCGGGTACACCGCGGCGTCCTGCAGATCCCACCGCCATGCGGGGGTGAGGGCTCCGGCCTCGGCGTAATCGGCAAAGACGTCCTCGAGGACCTGTACCAGCGTCCGGCCCTGGAACACGTAGCTGTCGACGCGCTGACGCAGGAAGGCAAGCCACGGCTCCACCCGCAGGCGATAGCGCGCCAGTCCGCCATTGCTGCCGAGCTGTTCGAACGCCGTCACATGGCCGTGGAACGGGCGCCGCACGGGTGAGTCCGCGCACAGCAGTTCGAGCAGGACCGGCTTGCCGAGCAAGGCATCCAGGTCCAGATGCGCGTCCACCGAAAGTGCGGTGATCTCGAAGCGGAACCCGCCCCCGCCAAGACGCTCCTCGCCGCGGAACGCTTCAGCCACCAGCACATCCGGGCCGAACGGTGTATGCAGGCGAAGCAGCCGGTCATGCTGCCCGGGAGCGGCGAGAAGCGCGGTTGTCAGCGTGGCGACGGCATCCATGTCGGTCTCCTGCCGGAAGGCATCCTGGCCGTCCGGTCCGCAGCGTGCGGGTGAATCAGGCGCTGATGCGTTCGAGCTTCAGCGACGGGGTCTCAGTGCAATGCAGGCGCCAGGTGCGGCTGGCCACCGACACCTCGATCTCGCGCACGTTGTTGACCAGTCGCGCGCCACCCTGGGCGGCTGGCTGGTTGCGGATGCGCCACGGCATCCGCGCGATCAATGCCGAAAGATCACGGGCATCGGCACGGGCCTCTGGAGCCGCGCGGTCGAGCAGGTCGACGACGTGCTCGGGGCGTACACGGTTCCAGCTGCAGATCGCGGAGGTCTCGCGGCCGGCACGGCCAAGCGAAAGGCTGTCGCAATGCGCCATCGCGGCGGCGCGGTCGAATCCGTAGAAATCCATCTCCATCTCCTTGTGGTCGTTCGTCCGTGTATCAGGCCACCCTGTATCTGAAATCGCCGTTGCGCCCGGCAGTGACCCTGATGCGGCTGATCTTACCGCCTTCGGCCATGCTTGCCAGTACCGTGTCCGCGATTTCGGGCAACAGGGTCCCATTGAGGATGTGGTCGACGTTGCGGGCCCCGGAGTCCACCTCGGTGCAACGCTGCAACACCGCATCCACCAGCCCATCATCCCAATCGAAGCTCGACTTGTGGTTGGCCAGCACGCGGTCGCGGATGCGCTGCAGCTTGAGGGCGATGATCGAGGCGAGCACGTCGTCGCTGATCGGGTAGTACGGCACCACCTTGAGCCTGCCCAGGAAGGCGGGCTTGAAGTGCTTCATCAGCACCGGACGCAGGGACTCCGCCAGCGCGTCGGCTGCCGGTATCTCTTCCGGAGGCTTGTTGAGGCAGGCCTGCATGATCTGCGGCGATCCGACGTTCGAGGTCAGGATGATCAGCGTGTTGCGGAAATCGATCTCGCGGCCTTCCGCATCGTCCATCGCGCCCTTGTCGAACACCTGGAAGAACATCTCCAGCACATCCGGGTGCGCCTTCTCCACCTCGTCGAGCAGTACCACGCTGTACGGATTGCGGCGCACCGCTTCTGTGAGTACCCCGCCCTCGCCATAGCCGACATAACCCGGCGGCGAGCCCTTGAGCCCGGAGACGCTGTGGGCCTCCTGGTACTCGCTCATGTTGATGGTGACCAGCTTCTTTTCGCCGCCGTAGAGGATGTCGGCCAGCGCCAGCGCGGTCTCGGTCTTGCCGACGCCGGAAGGGCCGACGAACAGGAACACGCCGCGAGGCTTGTCCGGATCCTCGAGGCGTGCGGTCGCGGTGCGCACGCGCTGGGCGATGGCATCGAGCGCATGATCCTGGCCGATCACCCGCTCGGCCAGCAGCGGTTTGAGGTTGCGCACGGTACGGATCTCGTCCTTGACCATGCGCCCGAGCGGAATCCCCGTCCATGCGGAGACGATCTCGGCCACCACGGTACCGTCCACCTGCAGCGGCACCATCGGCGACTCGCCCTGGAGTTCTCGCAGCTGCACGAGCAGGGTCTCGAGCTCGCTGGGGGGCTCCGCAGCGACGGTTTTCGACTTGCCGCGCCCTGCTTTGCGTCGCGTTGCAACGGCGACCCCGGCCTCCGCCTCCGCCACGTCGGGCTGCCTGACGTCGCCGACGTTCGTCTGTCCCTGGCGGGATTCGAGCCCGGCGCGCAGCACCTGGATCCGCCCGGCCAGTTCCTGCTCTTTCGTCAGGCGCGTCTCGAGTGTCCCGAGCTGTGTCCTCGCCTGTGACTGCGCGAGTTCGATCGCGGCGATGCGCTCGGCGTGCTCCCTGGCACCGCCTGCGGCTTCGCGCGACAGCGCGGTGAGTTCCGCATCCATGCGCTCGAGTTGACGCCGGGTGTCCTCGATGGCGGCCGGCGTCGCGCTCTGCCCCAGCGCCACCTTCGCGCATGCGGTATCGAGCACACCCACCGCCTTGTCCGGCAACTGCCGTCCGCTGATATAACGATGCGACAGCCGCACGGCTTCGGTCACCGCTTCGTCGAGCACGCGGATCCCGAAGTGCCGTTCCATCAGCGGCACGATCCCGCGCAGCATCGCCGCCGCGATCGGCTCGCTCGGTTCATCCACCTTGACCACCTGGAAGCGGCGCGCGAGTGCCGCGTCCTTCTCGAAGTACTTCTTGTATTCACTCCAGGTCGTCGCGGCGATGGTCCGCAATTCACCACGCGCCAGCGCCGGCTTGAGCAGGTTGGCGGCGTCGTTCTGCCCGGCGGCGCCCCCGGCGCCGATCATGGTGTGCGCCTCGTCGATGAACAGGATGATCGGGTGCGGGCTCTTCCGGACCTCATCGATCACGTTCTTCAGGCGGTTCTCGAACTCGCCCTTGACGCTGGCGCCGGCCTGCAGCAGGCCCATGTCGAGCACGTGCAGCTCCACGCCTTGCAGCACGGCCGGCACGTCGGCATCGGCGATGCGCAGTGCCAGGCCCTCGACCACGGCGGTCTTGCCGACGCCGGCCTCGCCGGTGAGGATGGGGTTGTTCTGCCTGCGCCGCAGCAGGATGTCCACCAGCTGGCGGATCTCGCCGTCGCGACCGATGACCGGGTCGATATGGCCATCGCGTGCGCGTTGGGTGAGGTTGGTGGTGAACTGGTCCAGCGCTGGCGTCTTCGACAGGCCACCATCCGCCGGTGGCGGCTCGCCTGCAGCGGCGTCGCCACCCGCATCCGTCGCGCCGGCAAAGCGCACGCCCTCGCCCGCCTCCTGCGAACCTTCGGTCAATGCTGCGAAGTTGTGCTTGAGTTCGTCCCGCTTGAAGCGCGCGAATTCCTTCGATCCGCGCATCGCGAGCTGCGACAGGCCCGGCTCGGTCAGCAGCGCCAGCAGCAGGTGTCCGCTGCGGATACGCGTGGTGCCTGAATCCAGCGACGCGATCAGCCACGCGTGCTCGAACAGCGTCGGCAGGTGCTGCGAGAACACCGGTGTACGGGTATTGCCGCTGCGGAACCGGCCGATCTCCGCCTCGAGATCGCGCTGCAGCGTATCCGGCGAGATCCCGCTGCCCCGGGCGATCAGTACGAAGTCGCACTGCGGGTGCTCGAGCAACGCGAGGAACAGATGTTCGAGATCGACTTCGTAATGTCCGCGCGCCATGCACAGGTTGGCGGCGCGTTCGGCGGCCTGCCGGCAGGTGGTGTCGAGTTTGCCGATCAGGGTCTTGAGGCTGATGCTCATGGGTGTGCGGTCCTTGCGCGACGCGTTCCGTGTCGTGAATGAAGTGGCTAGTGGACGGTATGGAGTTCGTAGCGGGTGTCATCCCGCGGTGCAGGCGCCGGCCGCGTGCACAGATAGCTGTCCCACCCCAGGCGCGTACCGTCGCCACCAAGACTCGTGCCGCGCACATCCTCGGCACGCAGCAGCAGGCAGACTTCGTACTCGAGCGCGGAGCCAAGCAGCAGCGTGAGCCACTTCGCCAGCGCAGCCGCGGCCGCGCCACCCGGCAGGAAGGCATCGAAGCGGCTGCGGTCCAATGGACCCAGGTGCACGCGCATGCGCAGGTCCCGCTGCCAGACGCGGTCGCCGGCGAGCGCCGTGGATCCGAGCCGGGCATTGCCCGACCCGAGCAGGGTGCGCTGCGCTGCCGGCACCCGGTACCAGGCACCGACGAACTGCTCCACGCGCACGGGTATCGCGAAGTAGTCGGCCAGGATCCTCTGCACGGTAACCGCCGACACCGGCCGCTGGCGGATCGCGCCGGCGTGATAGGCCACTGCCTGATCGAAGACGTCGCCTTCGCCGTCCACCATCCGTTCGCGCAACCCGGGAAGGCCGAGCCCCGCCAGCGACAGGACAAGCGGCAGGAAACGCTCGCGGCGGTCCAACTCGTATTGGAGTGCAAGCCGGTACTTCTTCCAGGCGCCGTAATGCAGCGCCACCATGCGGGTGGTGAAGATGTCCAGGAACGCGCGGGCAGCGCGGTCGCGCCGGTAGAGTTCGCGATCGGCCAGTGTTTCGGTGTAGTGCAGCGGCAGCGCCCCGGTGCTGCCGAGCAGGCCCATGAAGGCAGGCGTGAGATGGACCTGTCCAACCCTCGATCCGGCCAGTGCCTCGTCGACGGCTTCGCCGTCCTGAAGCTCGAGGCCCTCAAGGTCGTACACGGTCACGTCGCCAAGCTCGCTGGCCGGAAACCCCAATGACAGCGAGTTGCGGAAGCGCACCCTGAGGGGCAGCGCATCGCCCGCCCGGATCCCCTGGCGGTGGAACAGCTGTTCGAGGAGCCGCATCGCCTGGAAGAATCCGAAGCGGTGCGGATGCTCCGCCAGCTGCTGGATCAGACCAGCGTCGATTCGCCGCTGCGCGCGTCGCATCGCACCAGCTCCTCCCCGTTGCGGGCCGACAGCAGCACCAGGCGGGTGAAGCTGTTGGCGTGGACATACAGACCGAAGAAACGGTCCAGGACCTGGGCGAAGCCGGCGATGCCGCTGCCGACGAAGTCGTTCTCCTCGATGGTCAGCCGGATCTCGATACCACGTACCACCGACGCGAAATGGCGCCCCGGCATCCACTCGGTGGCGGCGACATGTTCGATGGCGACGATGCCATCGATCTGCCGCCGCGACACGTCGGTCGATGCGAGGTCATACAGCCGCAGCATCTCCTTGAGCGCAGGCAGGCCCGCCTGGGTCAGCGACAGATGGTTCAGCGACAGATGCGAAATCAGCCGCCATTGCGCACCCCGTCCACGGCGGAACCGCAACGGAGGCGATGGTTTTCGCAGCATCGCGATGCTGCGCACCGGCGCGCCGCCTTCCATGCTGAGATCTCCCCCGGTGACGCCGAACGTGAGCTGCGTGGGAAGGTCGCGATTGCTGCAGGTCAGTTCCACGCTGACCACGTCGGTTCGTGGCACGACCGGGTTGAAATCGAGATCGACGAAGGACAACTCGGTCTCGTAACCCGGGCTCACACGCTCGACGTCCTCATTGCGCTGCGACACCCAGTAGTGCCCGCTGCGCTCCGGGTCCTCGCCATGGTGGAGCGAGTAGAACGGCCGGAATTCCTGTATCTGTTCGCCCTGGGGCGTCTGCCTGATGCGGACCACCGATTCGATGGCGTGGACGTCATAGGCGAACGCACGCCGCGCGTCGGCGAGTACGGGGTAACTGTCGACACGCTGGGTGACGCGGATCGGTTCGCCACGTTGCCGGAACAGGTTGACGACCGGGGTGCAGCCGGCGAGCAGGTGATCGGACGAGAGACCTTCCAGCACGCGCGACGCGGCATGCTCGGGTCCCGCACCGCGCAACACCAGATGCACGGTGAAACGCCGGCTGGCTCCGGCGGTGACGTCGCGCAATGGCAGGTCGAAGAACCCGAATTTGTCCGGGAACGCGAAGAACTCGGTCAGCAGGCGGTACGCCGGGTGCGAACGCGCGGGAAAGTCAATCAGCGCGTCGCTCTCGTTGAAGCCTGTCGGCTGCAACGGGCTGTTCTCCAGTCGCCGCCAGCGTCCGTCGCCATCGGCTTCGACGTACGCACCCAGCACCTGCAGGGCGAGCGCATCGCGCAGCGCCGCGCGCAGTGACGGCTCGCCGTCGGCGAACAGACGCAGAATGGCGCCATCCAACTCGGCGAATGACACCTGCGCCGATGCGAGCTCGAAGCCCAGTGAAATCTGCGCGCCGCTTCCCTGCGGCAGGGTTACCGCCAGCGGCGCGTCCGCCACGCTGCGATAGCGTGCCGACACCAGCGACAACGGCAGCAGCTCGGCATCGAATGCGGTGCGGAACCTGCAGGGAACCCCGCGCACCGACCGCGACTGCAGCATGGTGCCGCGTGGAATGCGTACCGGGCCGCTGAGACGCGCCGCCCCCGGCCCGGCGTCGAATCGGGCGATCGAACACGACGGAAAGCTGCGCAGGTAATGCGGGTACATCACCTCCAGCAACGCGTCGGTGAATTCCGGATAGTCGTCGTCGATCTTCTTGGAGACGCGCGCACTCAGCAGCGCGAACGACTCGATCAGGCGCTCGACATGCGGGTCTTCGCTGCCCTCGGCGGACAACAGCAGGCGATTGGCGATCTTGGGATAGCGCTCGGCGAACTCCCGGCCATACCGGCGCAGGTAGCCGAGTTCGCGCTCGTAGAAGGGCAGCAGGTCCTGCACGGGTGTGCCCTCAGGCGGCCTGCCGACGCAGGCGGCTCACCGAATACTGCAGCGTGGTTGGCTGCAGCATGGCGTCGAAGCTCACCGGCTCGCGCGCCGGTTGCACGTCCAGCAGCGCGTGGATGGAGAAGTGCAGCCCGGTGCCGGCGCGGTTGCCGCTGTCGAGTTGCACCTGCACGTGATGGAGTCGACGCTCATGGCGGGCGATCGCCTGCTCGAGCGAACGGCAGATCGCAGCGCGGTCATAGGCGTTGGCGAGGCTCTTCGCCGCGAAGTCGCACAGCCCGTAGGTCATCAGCGAACGCTGGCATTCCGGAAACGCTGCCAGCGCATCTTCATCGAAGGCACAGCGGCTGTTGAGCAGACCTTCGAGATCGCGTGCGACCGATTCCTTGTACTGCTCGAGCGAGACTGGACGAACCACGCTTGCGACCGCGCTGCCGCGCGGCGAATCGTCAAAGAGCTTTTCCAGCAGGCTCGGCTCGAGTCCCTTCATGTTCCTGGCGTCCTGGCGCGGCAGTGCTGCGCGTATAACGGCCGTCGGCAGGCGACGGAGCGGGCGGGCGCATCCGTGGCCCGCGTGCAAATGCGGTGGCACCTTGCGGCGCCACCGCAAAACCACCGCGGGTTACGCGGTGTAGTTGGGCACGTTCTTGATGGCGCTCCACTGCGCCACCGTCTTGCCGCCAACCCCGCCTTCCGGCTTCTGCTGGTTGTAGGTCCAACGGATGGCACCGTAGCTCAACTGCACCACTTCCTGCGGCATGCCTTCGTCATCGACCGTGGTGGTCACGCGATGGACGAGGACGTTGAGCAGTTCGACGGCGTAGTAGTTGATGGCATTGCCATCCTTGTCGGCGCGCATGAACTCGATGCGGGCCTTGGGGAAGGTGGTGCCGTTGGCGCACGCCTGGTTGAGTGCGGTCGTGGAGAGGTCGATCGACTTGACGACTTCGATCGGCGACAGGTTGACGCGGGCGGCAGTGGAACCACCGGACGTCGATGCCGTGGCCGAACGCGGCTGGAGGAGGTCCTGTGAGAAGGACTTGATCTCGATCCAGTCGCGGTGCTTGTCGTCGCGGGACTCGCCCTTGATCGTGTCGATGCTGAGGAACGCGTGCTGCATACCTGGTTTCCTTTTTCCGTTCTTCCGTGAGTAGGACGCCGGGCGCGGGCCCGGCGCGTGGCTGGCCGCCGTCCATGGGCAGACGGCGACCAAGCTTCGGATCGGGATCTCCGTCCCTTGGCGCTAGAGACCGCTACGACTTCTTGGCGCTGGCCGGCAGTTCGGCCACCAGCCGCAGCGAAACCGACAGCTCGTCGAGCTGGAAATGCGGCCTGATGAAGGCCACCGCGCGGTAGACACCGGGCTTGCCCGGCACTTCCGAAACCTGGATGGATGCCTCGCGCAACGGATACTGTGCTTTGGCTTCCTGGCTCGCGTTGTCGTCCAGAAGCACGTACTGCGCGATCCAGCGGTTGAGGAACTCCTCGACATTGCCGACCGACGCGAAGCTGCCGATCTTCTCGCGCATCATCGCCTTGAGGTAATGGGCGATGCGCGAGACCGCGAAGATGTACTGCAGCTGCGCGGACAGGATCGCGTTGGCGTTGGCGGCGTCGGTGTTGTACTTCTTGGCCTTCTGCACGGACTGCGCACCGAAGAACGCCGCGTAGTCGGTGTTCTTGCAGTGCACCAGCGGGATGAAGCCAAGGTCGCTGAGCTCCTTCTCGCGGCGGTCCGTAATGGCGATCTCGGTCGGGCACTTCAACGCAACCTCGCCGTCGTCGGTACGGAAGGTGTGCGTCGGCAGGTCCTCGACCAGGCCGCCGCCTTCAACGCCGCGGATCGCCGCGCACCAGCCGTAATCCTCGAACGCGCGTGTCAGCCGTGCACCCATTGCATAGGCGGTGTTGCACCACAGGTACTTGCTGTGGTCGCTGGCCTCGACTTCCTCGACGAAGTTGAAGCCCTCGACGGTGGTGCCGTCCTTCGGGTTGTACGGCAGCCGGCCAAGGAAGCGTGGCAGTGTCAGGCCGACGTAGCGGCTGTCCTCGGCATCGCGGAAGGACTTCCACTTGGCGTATTCGACGGTGTCGAAGATCTTCGCGAGGTCGCGCGGCTTGCCGAGGTCGGTGAAGCTTTCCAGCCCGAACATGTCTTCCGACGCCGAGCTGATGAACGGCGCGTGCGCCGCGGCGGCGACGTGGGACATCTGCTCGATGAAGTACATGTCCTCCGGCTGCCGGCCGATCGCGTAGTCGCCGATCAGCGCGCCGAACGGCGCGCCACCGAAGGTGCCGAATTCCTCTTCGTAGACCTTCTTGAACAGCGCGCTCTGGTCGAAGTCGATCGCCGACTTGAAGTCGCGAACGATGTCCTTCTTCGGTGCATTGAGCACCTTGACCTTGATCATCGGGCCGGTGGACGTCTGCTGGCACAGGTAGTGCAGGCCGCGCCAGGTGCTCTCCAGCTGCTGGAATTCCGGCGCATGCATCACCGCCGACAGCTGCTCGGAGATCATGCGATCAAGCTCGGCGACGCGCGCATCCAGGGTCAGGCTGAGGTTCTCGGACACCACCACGGTGCCGTCCATGACCTCGCGCGCGAGTTCCGAGATGATGTCCTTGGCCCGCCGGTGTTCGACGTCGGTCCTGGCGACCTTGCTCTGCTCGACGATCTGGTCAAGCAGCCCGGCGGCCTCGGTGGCGGGCGCCACGGACGCGGCCAGTGCCTCTGCGTTCATGCGTCCTGCTCCTGCGGGTTCTCGGCACCCAGACGGGCCAGCTGCTCGGTGTTGTTGAGCACGTCGGTAAGGATGTCCTCGAGCTTCTCGTTGCCGGCCAGCTTGTTGCGCAGGTCGGCGAGCTTGGAGCGCGATTCGAGCAGCCGGCGCAACGGTTCGACCTGCTGTACCACGGCTTCGGGCCGGAAATCATCGATCGATTTGAAGGTCAGCTCGACGGCAAACTCGCCGCCCTCGTCGCTGATGCGGTTCTGAACCCGGTAGGTCGCGCGCGGCGCCACCCCCTCCATCACCTCGTCGAAGTTGTCGAGGTCGACGTTGACGAACTTGCGATCCTTCAATCGCGGCAGCGGCTGTTCGGGATTGCCGCTGAAATCGCCCAGCACGCCGACCACGAACGGCAGTTCCTTCTGCTCGATGGCGTCGCCCTTCTCGACGTCGTAGGTGAGCTGGACACGCGGGGGCCGGATCTTCTGCAGCCGCTTCTGGACACTATCCTTCTTGGACATGATTCGTCTCCTGACGATGTGATGAGGCGGTGGCTGCGGTCAGTTTCCGCCGATGTTCTTGAACGGGTCGGCGCCGCTGCGCGGTGCCGGTGCGGGCGTCGCGGGTGCGCGTTCCTCCTGCGCCGGCGCGCTCGCGGCAGGCTGGCTTCGCGGCGTACGTGCGGTGCGGCGCGATGCCCGCGCAGGCTCCGGCTCGGCGAGGATCGCCGGACCCATGGTTTCGCGCAGCGTATTGGCGAGGGTTTCGGCTTCGCGACGCGCGGTTTCCGACGCCAGTGCACCGCGGCCCTGCAGCCGCTGCAGGGAATGGTTGGCGATACGGAAGCCGCTTACGGTGAGGATGCCGTCGGCAACGATGTCGTCCGGATCACGCTGCATCGCCTCTTCGGCAGCAACAATCGCACGTGCGTAATGGGTGCGATCGAACTCGAGCTGCGCGATGCGCACCCAGGGTTCCTTCTGCGTGGGATCCGCGCCCGCGGCATCGCGGAACGCGATCAGTGCGCTGTCGACCTGCCCCGCCCGCACCGAATTCTCGGCCTGGTCGATCAGGACCGCATAGTCGGGAGTGTTCCTGTTTGCCGGGGTCGAGGCACAGGCGCCAAGCAGCGCCGCCAGCACGACCACGGACAGGCCGCGCACGGCCCGGTTACCGTTCCATCTCGTCATCATGACCGTCCCAAATCAATCCTGATTCTTTCCTTGTGCACGCACGTCCCGTGCGCCACGTGGTGCCAGCCGTTGCCCGGCCCGCTCCTTCTCCCCACCCGGGGAGCCGGTATAGTAGCCCGCAGACCGCGCGTCAATGCAAGCACAGATTTCGCTCGATAGACGCCGCCGACACGCCCCGGGGCGGCTGGACGGGACCCGACAACGGATGACGGAACCTCGTATGGATACGAACCCGCGCGCACGGCTTGCGCCCTCTCCCCATTCATCGCCACGGCTGCGCACGGCGCTGGCTGCGCTGCTGATCGTGTGCGGAATCCCGGCCTGCAGCAGCGGTGGCGGCATCGTCGATCGCACCCTGCAGACGGTGGGACTGCGCGATGCCGCGCCGGAGGCCCCGCAGGTGGTCGCCGTCGAGCTGATGGCCGGCAACAACCTCAACGCCGGCACTGGAACGCGCGGCCTCGCCCTGGTGGTGAAGACCTACCAGCTCCGTGATGGGCGCCGTTTCGAGCAGGCGCCATTCGAGGCCTTCCTCGACGAAAGCCGTGAGCGCGCCGCGCTCGGCGACGACATGGTGGCGGTGAACGAGGTGGTGCTTGCGCCCGGGCAGCGACAGGTCGTGCAGGAGCGCCTGGGCGACGGGGCCACGGTGCTCGGCGTGGTCGCACTGTTCCAGGCGCCAGCCGCCAACCGCTGGCGGCTGGCCTTCAGCCCCCGCGATCCGGCGGCGCGTGACGGTGGCATCCGCATCGGCCTGCACGCCTGCGCCATGACCACGTCGAGCACGGCTCTCTCGACCCGGTTGCCGGGTGACGCCTCCAGCCTCGCGTCGGTGCGCTGCCAGCCGGCGGGACGCTGACCGGGATTGCCGGCCCTCCACGGGCTCGCTACTCTGCAACCGGCGCCGAGCGCGCCACCATGCATGCGTCCGGCATGCCGCACCGAAGGAACGGCGCGAAGACGCATGGAGTTTCACCCCGCCAAAGGATTGCCGCGTGTCGCATGTCAGCCGGATGTCGAAGGTGTTCTGGGGCGAGGGCCTGTTCCTTCGGCCACAGCATTTCCAGCGCCAGGACGCCTATCACGAAGCCCGCATCCACGATCTCGCGCGCAGCCTGCATCCGTATCCATGGGGTGTGCGCCGGCTGAAGTTCGATGCACAGAGCCTCGCCAACGGCAGCGTGCGCGCGCTCGAACTCTCGGCGATCTTCGCCGACGGTGAAACCTATGACGCGCCTGCGCACGACCAGCTGCCCGATGCACTGTCGCTCTCGGGGCTGCCGGCCGGCGTGCAATCGACGACCGTCCATCTCGCGCTGCCGCTGCTGCGCGATCACGGTGGCAACTGCGGCAATGGTCAGGACGACGCCACGGCACGCTCACCGCGCTACCGGCAGGCGGACCTTGCCACCCCGGACCTCTACACCGACGCCGCCTCCGCCGAACTTGCCTATCTGCACAAAGCGGTGCGCCTGTTGACGGATGACCAGCCACGAGACGCCTACACCACGCTGCCGGTGGCCCGCGTCCGGCGCACGGCGACCGGTGGTTTCGAATTCGACGACGCCTTCATGCCTTCCGCGCTGCACGTACAGGCGTGCGCGCCGCTCAACCTGCAACTCCGGCAGCTGCTGGATGCGCTGCAGGCTAAGGTGGACGCGCTGTATGGCCTGCATCGCGAACCGTCGCAGAACATCATCGAGTTCCGGTCGGGTGACATCGCGTCCTTCTGGCTGCTGCATACGGCGTCGTCGGCGTACGCCGCGCTCTCGCACCTGTTCCGCAACGGCGACTTCCATCCGGAACGCCTGCACCAGGAGCTGCTGCGCCTCGCCGGTGCGTTGCTGACGTTCACCAAGGCCTACGGGCTGGCCGACCTGCCCCATTACGACCATGCTCATCCCGAAGACGGCTTCGAGCGCCTGTTCGGGATCATCCGTGAGCTGCTCGACACGGTGATCTCGGCGCGCTACTTCCAGATCGCGCTGTCGGAAGTGAAGCCATCGTTCCACCTGGGCCGCATCGACTCCCAACGCATCGATGACCATTCCGCGTTCTATCTCGGCGTGGGTGCCGATATGCCCGGCCAGGAACTCGTGCAGACGGTACCGGTACGCTTCAAGGTGGGCGCACCGGACGACGTCGAGAAGTGCGTGCTGTCCGCGCTGCCCGGCGTGAGGCTGGTGCACGCTGCGCAGGTGCCGGCGGCAATCCCGGTCAGGCCCGGCAGCCACTACTTCAGCGTGGAGGCACGGGGCCCGCTGTATGAGCGGATGCTCAAGGCGCAGTCGATGATGATCTATGTGCCTGCCGGCATCCAGGACCTCAAGCTCGAACTGATCGCGGTGGCGCCATGAGCACGCTTCCTCCTGTTCCCGGCGCGATGCCTTCGCTGACGCCGCAGCATGCGGCGCCCCCGACCACGGCCGCGGCAACGCCACGCAGCCTGCTCGACCTGATGTCGGACGGTTTCTACCTGCTGGTGCTGCTCAAGCGTGGGCAGCTGCCGCATGACACCGAGGCCTTCGTGCAGTCGATCCAGCGCTTCCTCGCCCAGGTGGAACGCGGCGCGGCCCGGCTTGGCATCGCCTCGGAAGATATCTATGCCGCCAAGTACGCGTTCTGCGCCGCGATCGATGAGGCGGTGCTGTCGCAGGCGTCGGCATTGCGCGACACCTGGGAACTCAATCCCCTGCAGTTGCGGCTCTTCGGCGAGCACCTGGCGGGCGAGCACTTCTTCGACCGGCTGGACGAACTGCGCGCGCAGGGCGCGCCGCGGCTTCCGTCGCTGGAGGTCTACCACTACTGCCTGCTGCTCGGCTTCGAGGGCAAGTACCGGCTGGAAGGCCCGGAGAAACTGGGCTACCTCACCGCGCGGCTCGGCGACGAGATCGTCTACCTCAAGGGCAAGCGCACCGGCTTCGCGCCGCACTGGCCGCCGCCGGACAACGTACGCCATGCGCTGCGTCGTGTGGTCCCGCTCTGGGCGCCGGCGGTGGTCGTCGCCTGTTTCGGTCTGATCGGCTACTTCGGGCTGCACGCATGGACCGGCCAGCAGACCGAAGAGCGCCTTGCCGCATACAACCAGGTCGTGCAGATGCCCGAACGCACGGCCCATATCACCATCACCCTGCCGTGAGCCCCATATGGACATGCCCGCTCTGGCCCGGAACGCGCTTGCCGCGCTCTCGGTACCTTCGCAACGCGCCCGCCTGATCCAGCTGGGTGCGTCCCGGCCGGGCGTGCCGGTCGACGGCCTGGTTGTCGAGCGCTTCCATGGATCGGAAGCCGTATGCGCGCCATTCCGCTTCGAGGTCGACGTGCTGTCGACCTCGGCGTTCGTCGACTCCGGCCAACTGCTCGGGGAGACACTTTCGCTGCATCTGCGACGCGCCGACGGAGGCATGCGCGACTGGCATGGCCTGTGTGCGGAGGTCGCGCCGCTGGGCGGCGACGGTGGCCTGGCACGATACCGGCTGACCCTCGCACCGTGGACGGAGTGGCTGCGCCATCGCCGCGATGCGCGCATTTTCCAGGACATGGATGTACGCGGGGTGGTCGAGACCATGCTCGGTGACGTCGGGCGCGCAACGTGGCGCTTTGATGTCACCCGCAGGCTTCCGGTGCATGCGATCACGACGCAGTACCGTGAGACCGACTGGGATTTCCTCACCCGCCTGCTCGCGGAGTCCGGCCTCGCCTGGCGCTACGAACACACGCAGCGCGGCGTCGGGGCGGGCGCGGACGATAGTGACCCCGGGCATACGCTGGTGATCTTCGATGCCGATGCGGAGCTGCCGTCGCCGGTGCGGCTGCGCTTCCATCGTGCGGATGCGAGCGAAGCCGAGGATTCGATCACGGCGTTGGGCGAACGGCGCGAACTGGTGCCCAACCGCAGCGTGGCCAGCAGCTGGCACAGCGAACGCGTGGAGGCAGTCAATGGGGAGGCTTCTGCCACCCATAACGACGCGATCCCCGCACTCGAGGTCTTCGTGCAACCCCGCGCCGGCCGCTTCAACGACCCGGCGCATGCCAGCGATGAGGCGACATTCCGCCTCGACGCCGCGCGCCTGCGTGGCTGGCGGCTGGACGGGGCCGGCACCGCGCGAGCACTCGCGGCCGGCCATCCGATCACGATTGCCCAGCATCCGCGACACGAAGGCGCCACGCTGATACCGCTGGCAGTCGAGCATGTCGGCACCAACAACCTCGGTGCGGGCATCACCGCCCTGCTCGCGCAGCCCGATCTCGAACAGGGAAGCTACCGCAACCGTTTCGTCGCCGCGCCGATGGAGGTGCCCTTGGCCCCGCTGCCGGCTGACCAGCCGCGTGTCCATGGTCCGCAGACCGCACGGGTAGTCGGTCTGCCCGATGCCGCAGTGACCCCGAATCGCGACCACCAGGTGCGCATCCAGTTCGCCTGGCAACGCGGCGAACGCCCAAACCCCGGGGGCCTGTCCGCAGCGTCACACGCCCCCGGTGACCACACTTCGGGAACCTGGGTGCCCGTGGCTGAATGGCTGGCCGGCCCCAACTGGGGCAGCCATTTCCTCCCGCGTGTCGGTGCCGAAGTGCTGGTGGAGTTCCTGCACGGCGACATCGACCAGCCGCGCATCACCGGCCAGCTCTACAACGGCGATGTCGCACCACCGTTTGCAGCCGGCATCGATGGCGGGGCCAACCATCCGGGCACACTGAGCGGCCTGCATACGCGGGGTC